>DASUYO010000157.1:0-4737 GCA_036377375.1 Pyrinomonadaceae bacterium | reverse complement strand
TGGTCGGGGCGAGAGGATTCGAACCTCCGACCTCACGGTCCCGAACCGTGCGCTCTACCAGGCTGAGCCACGCCCCGATGTCGTTGGATGATAGGGAAGCGAGGTGATGCTGTCAAATTCCGCGTCATGAACCTTTCACGGTTGATTCATCGAGGAGGATGTTGTGTGAGTCGACTTCGATGCTGAGCGGCTTCTCGTGCAAGGGGATTCGTTCGATCAATAGTTTGCCTGATGGCTTGAGCACCACATCTCGTTTGCCGCGCGCGGTCGAAATCGTTACTGGCACAGGATCGACAAAGGCATTGCCGGGCTGCGCCTGGGTTAATACCAACCTCAACTCCTTCTTCCCCAGCCAGTACCACTTCAACTCATACTGCGGATGACCACTGTCGTAAACCCAGCGTGCGAAGAACGAGCGCAAATCCTTATGCGACGCCTTCTCGAGCGCTTCACGAAGATCTTCAGTGCTCGCGTTCGCATTCTTGTGCGCTTCGTAATAGTTTCTGATGCCACGAAAGAATGCGTCATCTCCTAAATTGGACCGCAACATGTGCAGCACCCACGCGCCCTTCTGATAGCTGTTCGCATTCAATATAGCGAGCAAATCTTCCGTGTCACGATCGAAGATGGGCGTGCGCTGCTTCTTCTCAAACGCAAACACAGCAGTGGCGGCACCTTCCATATACTTCCGAAACGCGTCTTCACCTTCGAAACGCTGAAGAAACAGACCCGCAAAGTACGTCGCAAAACCCTCGCTCAACCACACGTCAGACCACGTCGACTCGGTCACAGAATCGCCAAACCATTGGTGCGCAATCTCGTGTGCAATCACACTCACGTTGTTCGAAGGCACGCCAAAGGTTTTACTCCACCCGGCCGTCGGATTGCGGCTGAACAAACTGCTCGTGAAGACAATCGCGCTCGAGTTTTCCATGCCTCCCCAACGAGTCGCGCCGACGATCAGCGCGAGCTTCTCGTAAGGATATGGCGCAACGGTCTGTGTAAAGAATTCGACGGATGGAATCGCCGGCGTGAATCCCTTTTGCGCGACCTCACGATCTGAAAGCGGCACGTAATATGAAAACGGCGTCAGCGTGCGCTGCGCTGGTTCGAGCCGCGCAAACTGGCCCACGGCGATGATCATGCAATACGGTGGAATCGGAATGCCTTCAGAGTACGTCCAGAGTCGATGACCAGCTGCTGTTGTGACGTGTTCCAAACGGCCATTCGCGACCACCTCCTGGTCGGCGGGCGCTGCAATGTTAAAGGTGACGGTGGCCTTCGCTGACGGATGGTCCAATGCAGGGATCCAGTGATGAACCCGGTTGGGCCAGTTGTCGCCGATCGCCTCCGGTTTGCCGTCTTTATCGTTGGTTAGAATCAACCCCTCTTTGGGTTTGCCGTGATAATCGATTACCAGCGTTAGTCGAGTGCCCGGAGTTGCGGCGTCGGGGAGAGTTACATCCAGTTTGCCGTTCTTGTGCGTGAATGAAAGCGGGTTCGAATTGAGTGTGACTTTGTCAGTCGTCAACTCGCCGAAATCGAAGTCGATGAGATTTGTCTGTTTCAGGATCAGAACATTGATGCTGGCTTTCGCGGAGGTTATTTCGGAGAGTTGATCGTTCAATGTGAGATCGACGATGTAGTGTTCTGGACGCCAGGTGTCGATCAAACGTTCGACACGAGCTGCAAAAACCGGCGAAACAAATAAAAGTGCAAGGGCGCAAAGGCGCAAAGGAAGTCTTGTATTCATCGGATGCCGAGCATCAGGAGGGCAGAGCGATCGGATACGTCTCGTTCGCTGTTGAGCCATTCGTTATATGCGACCAGTTCTTCTGCTGTGACTGGGCGGTTGCCGAGTCGCGCAGCCGGTGTGCGCTCGAAGGCGCGGTTCGTGAGTGCCATGTGTGCTCGGCGCACGGGCAACACACGTTCGCTCAACGCAACTTCCGCCGATTCGACGTCGGGAAAAAACTCATCGTATGCGAGCAGGTGCCAGACTGTTTCGGAGCCTTCGCCTTCAACCGCTAAGACACGGAGAAGTCCGAAGCCGCTTTCGAGCTGGAAGATCAGATCGTCGCCTGGAGCAAATGCCTGCATTTAACCGCGGATCTCCACGGATGTAA
The DNA here is from genome assembly GCA_036377375.1 of Pyrinomonadaceae bacterium. Classification (GTDB taxonomy): domain Bacteria; phylum Acidobacteriota; class Blastocatellia; order Pyrinomonadales; family Pyrinomonadaceae; genus PSRF01. Next base: position 2,611 of record DASUYO010000157.1, on the reverse strand, counting down.
GCGGATTATTGGCTACTGAGTTATAGCATTCGAGAACTTGATCAGCCATGTGCGCGGCTGTGTAGTGCTCGCGCACGCCGCGAAATCCGTTTGCGCTCAGCTCTTCTGCAAGCTCTTTGTTTCGAGCCAGCTTGAGAATTCCGTCAGCAAGACTCTGCGGATCGTCGGGTTGGACCAGCAGCCCGCCGCCAGTTTTCTCGACAATCTCAGTAAATGCACCGCGACGAGGTTGGACCACGGGAACACCGCAAGCCATGGCTTCGAGTAGTGAGACTCCCTTTGGCTCATCATAAGTTGCAGGCAGCGACATCACATCAAGCGCGCGCAAAAACGCGATCTTCTCCGCACGATCCAAAACACCGCGATAGTGAAACTCGCCCGCAAGACCAGCATCTTGCAAATGCCTCTGAATTTCTTCGAGATACGGTTTGCAATCTGCAGCCATGTATCCCGCAGCCTCAAGACGCGCTTCGGGCAACTCTCCAGACTGTCGCAGGATGCGATACGCTTCGGCCAGCATATGCAATCCCTTTTCCGGCGCGATGCGTCCGAGAAAACCGATTGTAAATGGACCACCGCGATTACTCTCTCGCAATTCAAAACCGTTCGGATTTATTCCCAAGGGCACAACGCGGATCTTCTCGTGCGGAATTCCGAGATAACCGGGCATAAACTCGGCGTAATACTCAGACACGGATAAAAACAGATCTACGTGCGGCAGATGATCTCGGATCAAATTTAGTGATTGGGTGCGGTAAGGTTCGTGCAACCCATCAAGAAAAAGATCTTCGCCCTGAAGCGTGCAAAGAATCGGGGCCTTCAACGTTTGTTTCAACGGTTCAGCCAAACTCAGCAACAGTGTGTAAGGTAGATTGATGACATCAGGGGGTGCCTGGTCCTTCATCCAATCAACGAACTTATCGATCTCCTTACGCTGAAATCCGTCTTCACCTTTCAGGACGGAAACAGTCATCTCACCCAGCATCTGCGGATTCGTCGAGAGCGACCGCCGCGATGCGAGACTCAAAACTGTCTTCGAATCCCACAAGCGATCGAGCCAGCGCGGCGTCTTCCGAAACAGCGGCACGTACTGCTCGAGATATGCACTGATTCCTCCGAGCACAACATGATCGCGACTGACATTTGGCTCATCGGTGAACGTTGGTGTGTAAACCGGCAGCAGCAACACGTCGTGACCGCGCGCGATCAGCTCCGTGGCCATCGCATTGTCGCGCAGACAACTCCCGCAATACATCCGGCCCGCCCCGCCTGTGAGATAAAGAATTCTCAACGCAAGTCCTCAGACGGCGACGGCGTGCTGGAATGCCCTGCGGCCGTAAAGATGTTCAAAGAGATTGCCCTCGTGAGGCTGATCCCAGCTAACCTGATTCGTGGGAAGTGCGCCAATGTTCAGACGGTCAATACGCGGCGAGCCAACAAGAGTCTGAATCAGTTTCGGATCTTTTGTGATTGCAGTTACGACCAGTGTTGGACCAAGCCTCGCAGGAATTTCATTTTGATCGACTTTTACTACGCTCGAGAAGGGAAACAGAAACTCTTTCATCGCGAGAGGATGATCCAGTCCGGAAAGAATGATTGTCGGCAGCAGGTACGAACAATTGTTCCAACTGACGAGTCGTTCACTATCTCGATACGCGGCAGTTACGTCGTGCGCGCCGGGCTCACTCAAGCCCTGTTCGATGATCGCGTTGATGCGATTAGCGACTTGCGGATCGACAAAAGGCGCGAGCTGTGCATTCTCGTCATCAGCGGCGCGTGGAACGATCTGGGCCAACCGCTTCGCAAGTGCTTCGCCGATCTCTTCTGCGTGAGTGGGCGTCCAAACGGCTGAAGCGTTGACGCACGAGCGACCACCGTTATCCGCAATCGAGGCGACCATCACGTCGAGATATTGTTCCCAGTCGTCAACGCAGTCTTCGCCGATGATGATCTTGCTGTAGCCAGGGCCGTGTATCTCCACGCGCGGATCGTTGGCCCACGCACTCGTCGTTGAAGAGTCGCCGAACAACAACGAACGACCGCAGCTCCGTAAAATCTCTGCCGCGCCGGCGTGATCCGCCGGGTAGAAACTGAAAGCCTCTCGCGGCGCACCCGCTTTGATCAGTGATTGAATGATTCGATAAGGCGTCCACGGTTCGGCGCTGCCGGGCTTGAGAACGAGCGGAATACGCAGCGGAAACGCGGGAATCCAGAGCGAATGCACGCCGGGAGAATTGTTTGGCAGAACTGCGCCGAGCGATTGCGTGCGCGGAAAGAAGCTCAGTGTCTGACCTTTGAAATCACCAAAACCGCGATCGAGTAGCTCCCAGTCGAGATTTCTAGTCAGGCCGTTGAGCACGCTCTCCATGTTTGCGAGCATGCTTTTGATTTTCAGCATGTTGCGGCGCGCGAGTACATAAGGCAGGCCGGTCGTCGCGGAGACTTGCCTTACGTAGTCGTCTGGCGTTTGTGTCGAGTCGCCGAGCGGAAGGCAATCGTTCGTGAAGGCATCGGCAGCGTGCGAACAGATCTGGATCAGATCTTTTGTAGAGAACTTTTGAAGACTTGAGGTGCCGATATCCTGGCGCGCGAGATCGCGGCGGATTAAGCC
>DASUYO010000156.1:0-15473 GCA_036377375.1 Pyrinomonadaceae bacterium | reverse complement strand
GCGGTCTTGAAAACCGCCGGCCGAAAGGCTATGCAGGTTCGAGTCCTGTCCCCTCCGCCATTTCAGATCAACAACTTAACGCTCTTCTGTGTAACTTGAACCATTAATTTGCCGCTGCGGCAACTTAATGGTTCCAATAGCGCCCGGCAATTAATTGGTTCCAATCTTTTCCATTTCTTCCAACAAGTACAAACCACCCTAAATTGCTTCGTAAATTTTTCCGCGCTGATCTTTAGACGCACTCTTGGCAACTTAATGGTTCCAAAACTCCCGGCAATTTATTGGTTCCATTTTTTGCAAAGGTACAATGGAGTCTTATTTCTTCGTTGTCATTCGTATTCATGGAATTCCTTCTTGTGCTCAGAGAATCATCGAGACAAACGGTACGCTTCCGTACTCAGCGCATGACAATGCGATCTATCCTTTTCACGCGATCCTTACTTCTCTATACTGCAGACTAACCCATACTCATTTGCAGACGGTCTCAAGGATGTTGTGCCGACTATGTTGAAGGTGCAAAAAAGGTTCCGCCGGACCGCGCCTGACTTCCATAGTGAGAGGTGAACGTTCTATGGAAACGAAAAAGCGACTCGCTGCACCGATGGACGCTAACATCAATCGGATCACTCAGGACCAGTCGAACGGATGGTAGCTCATCTACTGCAAAGGTCCCCAAGGCGAGCAACTGGAATTTGTCCAGGTCCTCGACCCTGTGAAACAAGTCTTCGACAGGGCTTTAGAAAAAACGCAAAAGGAAGTGACGCGCTGAGGAAGTTCGTCAAACGTAACAAACAGTCTAAATCAGAAAAAGGAGGCATTTCATGGCTAGTCAGCGTAAACCAAGCATCGTATTTGTTCACGGACTATGGGCAGACGGCTCATGCTTCGCCAAGTTAATCCCGACACTTCAAAAAGAAGGCTTCGAGGTAATCGCATCCCAGCACGGTTTGGACTCTCATGCTGGAGATGTCACTACTGTCAAAAGGGCTCTCGGTCAAGTTAGTGAGCCCGCAATTCTGGTCGGTCATTCCTATGGCGGTTCCGTCATCACCGCCGCGGGAACGGATGACCGTGTCGCCGCGCTCGTCTACATCGCGGCGTTCGCGCCAGATGACGATGAGACCACACAACGTCTGCAGGAAAAGTTTCCAGCCACAGACATCTTCTCGCATATAGAAGTGGCAGACGGTCGCGTTTGGCTGAAACGAGACGGCGTTCCTTCCTTTGCGGGTGATCTGCCGGAGCAGGAGCAGAATCTCGTCTGGGCAACACAAGGGGCCCCTGTTGCGGACCTCTTCAATCAAAAAGTTGAAGGGACCGCCTGGAAATCGAAACCAAGTTGGTACATCGTAGCCACGAAGGACCAAACCATTCAGCCAGATTTAGAACGCTTTGTTGCAAAGCGTATGGGCGCAACAACGTTCGAGACGGACAGCAGTCATGTCCCGATGCTGTCTCAACCCGATTTTGTCCTGGACGTGATCCGAAAGGCGGCAACAACAGTGATGGAAAAGACCGAAGGTCGGAAGGGGGCTGTCGCTTGAGGAGATTACCAACAGTGCTGCCCGAGACGCCTCGGGCAGCCTGTAATCTTCAGACCACGTCGCCAATAACTCTTTTAGAAAGGGTGCTCTCTATGAGTGGGAATGCACCAGTCACATATTGATTTTGATGATTGCCTTCTGAGTCTCTCCGATGAAGATAGCAATCGGTCAAACTGGTCCAGGCAGTGGTTACAGGAAAAGTCCGAGAGGCGCGTTCGATCATTGCCGAGGTTCGTGCAAAACCCGGAAAGAGAAGAGGAGCTGCGCGCCGCCACTCTACACTGACCTTTCTTGTGCGCAGTGACTCCAAGAATCTGGTCGACTTCTTTCAGAAAGACCGTGAGAAGCCGGGCCACTTCAACTTTTACGAGGTGTTCGAACGAAAAAAGACATTGAAGCGCACAACAACATGCCATACGTGAAGGATGGTTTAGCAAACTGCCAGCAGTTGCAGAAAGTGACGTTACGACTCGGATGGAAGTGCAAAAAGCTTCACGGGAGTGAGGGGGTTTCGACAACGATCTGAGGCGCAATAAGTTTCTCATTGAGAATTGCTAATCAAACAAATCAACAAACGCAAAAAACAGGAGAATTCGATGACCAAGATCATGAAAACGGTTGCAGGAAGCGAAGGAGTTGCCGCATGCATGCTGGTACTCGTGAGCGCTTTATTCCTGCATTCAAATGCTTTTGCACAAACTCGAGGTCCCACAAACACCAGACCTACGATTGTTTTTGTCCACGGACTTTGGGCAGACGGTTCTTGCTGGAGCAAGGTAATCAATCCACTGGTGGACAAGGGGTACAAAGTGATTTCAGTTCAGAATCCCACCACCTCTCTTGAGGACGATGTGGCGGCGACCAAAAGAGCGATCGACCGCGCCGACGGCGACGTGATCCTTGTCGGACATTCATGGGGTGGATCTGTCATCACCGAAGCCGGCGCAGATCCGCGTGTTAAGGCCCTGGTCTATATCGCGGCATTCGCACCGGACAAAGGCGAAACCGCAGCTTCGTTGGGCAAGAGCGTCGCTCCGACGATCCTTCCGGGCTTCATTCAAAACGCAAACGGCTACTTAACGCTTTCGAGAGAAGGAGTTGCCAAGGCGTTTGCTGCGGATTTAAGTCCTCAAGAGCAGGACTTCGTGTTCGCGGTTCAGGAACCCGCTTTCCAGAAAGTATTCGGTGATGCTGGCGTCAACGCCGCATGGAAATCTAAACCGTCGTGGTATGTGGTCGCATCCGAAGACAACGCCATCAATCCGGAGCTGGAAAAACGGATGGCAAAAAGAGCCAATGCAAAAACGACCATCCTAAAGAGCAGTCACGTTGCGATGCTCTCCAAACCGAATGAGGTGTTGGATGTGATATTGGATGCGGCGCAAAGCGTCAGTAAATAATTCCCGGGAAATGGACGGACAGGTAAGAGCTCTTAACGATCAGAGAAACTCCATCAATCTTATTAACCTGGTCGCTTCTGATTAGATTGGGAGTTTTCCTGATCCCAATGCAGCGGGCGCCGTGCAGCGCATTCGCAATCGGAATGTCGATCTATTGAAGAGCTTTAGCGAAGCATACCGGGAACTACCAGCATAACAACGGTGCCTGAATTCGCAGCACTGACCAAACTCAAGATAGAACCAGTCGAAGTCTGCAAGAGCTAAAACTAATTGTTCTAGCGGTTCATGGGACTCTGCAGGAGTTAGCGAACAAAGAAAGACAATATCGGCTACTCTCTCTCGACGATAGGACAGTTAGGAGACAAGTCCGAGACTCGCTCTGAGTGCGTGCTTAATGAGCTTCGCTTTAGCTGACCCAAAAGTACATATGGAACGTTGAAGAGATTTGAGGAGGAGACTTCGGATTAGTGATGTTCGCTTAAGTGCGACGTGCCGATGATGCCAACGTGTGACCTACCGTCAACCTTCCCGCAGGGGCACAGTCATCAGCGAATGCCGCAAATTCCAATGCCGACAAGATGAGCGGAATGCTGAAAGTCGGGTAGCGGAATGAATTGACAGAGACAGAGTTGACTTTTCGATCATGCCTTCTTGGAAGGTCTAACAAGGAGATACTTAATGCATAACGCTATTCCGCTCATCGTGGCGGCTCTCATAGCTGTGGCGATCATTGTTATCGGTTGTTTCTACCTCATATCTCCTGAACGAATCTCAGGAACATTTCGTCTAAAGCCGCCTGCATCCGATGCTGACACTCGTGCCTGGCTACGTCCTAAAGGAATTCGGGATGTCGTAGCTGGATTGGTCGTGCTGACCATGATGCTGACCGCAAACACGCGATCGGTAGGTATAGTTCTACTCGTTGAAGCCATCATCCCTCTTGGCGACATGTCAATCGTTCTCGGGTCGGGCGGGTCGAGATCGCGAGCGTTCTCCGTTCATGGCGTAACCTGCGCGGTGATGCTTGTCGTCGGCCTCTTGTTGATCTATGCCATTTGAGAAATGCTTCTGACCGGTCTTGTCGAATGTGAGGGTCGGATCGCTATCAGATGGAGTAGTTGGTCTAATAATGTTCGAAGCCGCTATCAAGGCGATCTTCGCCGAATAGGCGAGCACGTATGTGACGCTCCTGCGGCTGATGCCATTAGGCTCAAGCCATTAAGGACACATAAGATATACTCCCATCATGAGGTCGGAACTCAACACTCGCCGGCAAACGCGCCGGGAGTTTCTGGCGGGTCGCGCACTCGGTTCGGCTTTCGCCTTGAAATTCGTTATCCGGTCAGGTTCAGCAGAGTAGGGCCGCGGCTTTGGAGGTTCGATGAAACGCGTCCTGTTTGTCGGTTTTGTTCCTGCGACGGTGGACTTTTCGGACCCGGCCTTGCCACCGGGCATGACCGCGGAGAAGATCCATGCTGGGGTCAAACTCGCGCTGGCCGACTTCGCAGGGCAGGGCTGGCATGCCCAGAATTGCTTCATCAGACCCGACGAGACCGCGATTCCGACGATTGAACGCTTCCTGGCCGGCGACGCCTACGACTGTGTAGTGATCGGCGCAGGTGTCCGCCTCCCTCGCAATGGGCTAGTACTGTTTGAAGCGGTGGTCAACGCAGTCCATCGTACGGCGCCGCAAGCGGCCATCGCCTTCAACACGCGCCCTGAAGATAGCGGTGAGGCAGCGGCGCGCTGGATATGACGCGCTTTCGCGACTGGCCCTTGCTGGATCGTGGATAACGGGCGGCCACTGCACTCGCCATGTGCGTCGCGACCAAGTAGCACGGCCTCCGACCTGTTACTGTACGGCGCACATCCGTGATCGAAGAGGGCGACCGCATCAGCAGCGCCCGATTCACCTACAACAGCACCTTCGAACGTGATTGACCAAACGTGATCGGCTGGTCCGCGAAGGCGTTCGGACTGGCAAAGTATTTCACCGTATCCAGACGAAAATACGGATTAACCGTCAGCACAGTTGTGGGACCAAAAATGTGAACATAGCCGGGAGCGATGTTGAGACTATTGAACGCAGTGCTCAGCAGACAGTCGCAGCCGCGCCAATTCGAATTATTGCTACGGAGCACCTCGTTGATACAGAATCTGGTTATGAGTGGAACTTTTGCTAGCTTGCTGTTTTTGCTTGTGGGCCTTCTGTCTGTAGGATTGAGCGTTCCGCTGACTAGAAAGCACTTCCTCCGATTTCGGATGGCCGCCTCAGAGAAGAAGGTCCCGGAGCACTTCCGAGAGGATGTCTCGGAGGCGTTCCACCTGAGCGCAATCGACCCGGCGGAACTCCGGTGGGCCCCGCGGCGAAGGGATTGCACGTTTGGCCACCCTTCTCCAGCGTCGCTTTTGCGATCCTCCCTGAAATCCGTTTCGCGATTTTCGAGCGGGAATATAGGCCCAGGCCCCAGTCCATGTCTGCGCGATAAAACCCTTACCCGTCGACAGGTTGACTCCGGTCTTTGTTACCATCGCGCCACATGAAAACATCCGTCTTTCCATCTCCATTAAGGTTTCCTGTGAAGATGGGACCATCCGAGCCCCACGCGCCTGCCCAGAACTGTCGCATCGGCCCCTTTTCGGTCGAGACATGGACCATCCAGGACTTGAGGCTATCACTCCACTCGAGGACGTCCGCTCTTCCATCGCCATCTAAGTCAGCAACCAACACGCTAACCGGATTAGCCAATGCCTGGTGGGTATCGTCAAAAACGATCCATAGCGCGACTGCTAGTCCTACGCAGAAAATAGCAAAGCGCCTACGTAAGTCAGAACGCTTATGAGAACTGTCATGATCCCTCAATCGGAGCCCCCACATTCAAAAGAACTTAAGGATTCGCTTCATGGAGTAACCCTACGAGGATTTGAACGTTGAGATGAAATCGGCGACGAACGAGCAGCATATATCACATGGTAGGCTGGGATGGAATATCTGTTTGACAAATCCTGTTTGACAAAGACAGTTGTCATGGAGCATGCGCATTTACGAGATCAAGAACCATTTAATATCGCGGACGAGCTTGGTGACCTCGGCTATCGCGAAATTCCACCTGACGTTGATTCTCGCAGTTGATGGTCCGCACCATCATTACGATCATTCGGACGCTGATGAAGACAGCAAGGTGGTGTTCCGAATTGATGTGCTGCGCGATCTCGAAGCAGAACGGTTCATCGGAGGAATCGCGAAGAAGCACATCGGCTATATGGGCGCTACGATGCAGCTCAAAGCGATGTACGAAGGTACGGCGCGCGAGATTGCCAACGACATCGATAGAGGATCGCGCCAAGGGCCCGTCAGCTTAAGGAAACGAAACTTGCTGCCAGACCGCAACTATGTTGCCAACTTCACAGATAAAGCATGAGGCAATTCGAAACAGAGGCAATTCGAAACCTTGACACAATAGTTTACCTGCTATAGAGTGCGCTCGCCTTCGCCCACTAATTGGCGACCAAGTCCGAAGGTATTTCAACTACTTCAGCCTGCTCCGCTGTATCCGATCCTGACCTATAGGAGGCTGCCCGCCATGGCTCATATTTCAAAGCGAAATAGACGCAGAGAAAAGGAACTGCAACACGCCCTGCACAACCGCCTCGAGCTGGTAGAGCAAGGGTTCACGCGCCGCGACTTGATGCGGATGGGTCTGATGACGAGCGCCGGAGTCCTGATTCCGCAACTCGGTCTAACCCACGTCGAGGGTCAGTGGAATGGCGGCGGCAGTTGCTATGGAGGCGGCTGCAATGTTGGATGCAGTCCTCAGCCCGCGCACGTTTTTGTCGATCCCTTGCCGATTCCACCTGAGCTGCCGGCGCGTCCTTTGAGCGATCCGGGTTTGCAGTTTGGCGCACCACCTCAGTTGTTTCCCAATAACATAATCAATCAGGCAACCGGGTTGCCATACGAAGGTCGCGGGCAATTCAACGGATCGTTGCGTCCGGGCACTGATGCTTTTCAGTTCTTCAATACGTATCCGCCGCAGAAATACTTTGTGCAGCGTTTGCGCGCGAACTCCAACTTCCGTTTCACTTCGGACACAAACATCCCGGCGCAAACTATCTGGGGATTCAATCTGGGTGGATCGTCGTCGAGCGACGTCGCCACTTTTCCCGCGCCTACCCTGGTGACTCATTACCAGGAGCCGTGGGTAGTGCGGCGCTTCAACGAACTGCCGACGCAGAGCCAGAACCTCGGGTTTGGCGTGCCTGAGGTCTCAACACACCTCCACAACTTTCACACGGCACCCGAGAGCGATGGCGGTCCATGCCGTTGGTTTTTCCGCGGACAGTATTTCGATCAGTACTACACCGCGCAGCAAGCGGGCTTTGCTTCAAGTCATCAGCCGTTCGGCGACGTGAATGAATCGTTGAGTACACTGTGGTATCACGACCATCGCATCGATCACACGGCCGAAAACGTCTACAAAGGCATGGCTGGGTTTCATCTGATGTTTAATCAGTACGACACCGGAAACGAAACGACGGGGTTTCGCCTGCCGAGTTACCCGCAATATGACATCCCGATCATGCTGGCCGACAAGTTACTTGATTCCGTTACCGGCAAGCTGTGCTTCGACACCTTCAATTTCAAAGGACTGCTCGGTGACATCATTCTCGCCAACGGGGTGATCCAGCCGTTTATGAGCGTTAGCAAACGGCGCTATCGTTTCCGCGTCCTGGATGGCGGTCCGTCGCGATTCTACGAGCTGTTTCTCACCGATCCGCTGACGCCCAGCACTGTCATACCGTTCTGGGTGATTGCGAACGATGGAAACCTCCTGCCCACGCCCGTGCAGGTCACGAGTTTTCGCCTCGGCGTCGGCGAGCGCTATGACATCATCATTGATTTCAATCAGGTCAAGAGCCTGATCGGCAGCCACACGAAGGTACGCCTGGAGAATCGGCTCGAGCAGACAGACGGCCAGGGGCCGACAGGAAACATTTTCTCGCCCGGCCAGGGGATGTACTGTATGGAGTTTCAGATCGGAGCAACTGCCACCGATAGTAGTGTCGATCCGGCAACTCATCCGGCGTTTTACCAATTGCCGGCGGTAGTCACGCCCCGCATCACGCGCAACTTCAACTTCGATCGCAACAACGGCCAATGGGTAATCAACAATAAGTTTGCGAGTTGCAACGAGCTTCGCTTCACGGTTACGCAGAACAGCGCTGAGAACTGGAAGCTATCGAACGGTCGGCGCGACTGGCATCATCCGATTCACACTCATCTGGAAGAACATCAGATCCTGCAACGCAGTTCCGGCGGTAGGCACGACCGCACTGAGTGGTCAAACTCGGGAGGATATAGCGGCGACGGCTGGGGCAGCGGTGGTTACGGCAGTGGTAATGGCAGCAACGGCGGTACGAATAACAACGGCGTGCCCACAGTCGAAGTTTCGCGCAAGGACGTTACGCGGCTTCAGCTCGATGAGACAGTCACGACGTTCATGCGCTTCCGCGACTTCACGGGTGATTGGCCGATACACTGCCACAACACCATTCACGAAGACCACGCGATGATGTTGGTTTTCCAGGTACAGCCAAACGTGACGGACAACAACCAGAATCCTTAGGGGGCGTGCTGTCAGCTTGAGTTATGGCGGTTTTCAACGACCGAGGAGGCACAGGACATGGGAAAAATCACACGCAGACAATGGCTCGCAACAGCCGGCACCGCGACGGCGGCCGCAACCGCAGGAACTGTGTTGGGACAGCAGAATTCAACGACTGCGCCTCGCTACAGTTTTCAGGACATCTCGCCGCGCGAGTTGCTGCAGCGACGCCATCTCCCAAACGTCGAACTGATCACGCAGGATAATCAGAAGGTTCACTTCTACACGGACGTGGTGAAAGACAAGCGCGTGGTTATTCAATTCATGTTCACGCGCTGCAAGGACATTTGTCCGATGATCACTCATCATCTCGTCGAAGTGCAGCGCGTGCTGAATGGACGCGTGGGTCGCGACATTTTTTTCTATTCAATCTCGTTGAGCCCGGAAGAAGACTCGCCGAAAGAGTTGAAAGAGTTCGCGAAATCGCATCACGCGGACGGCCCCGGCTGGACCTTTCTGACCGGAAAGCCGGAAGACATCTTCCGGCTGCGGAAATCGCTCGGCTTTTTCTACGATGATCCGAAAGAGGACGCCGACCGCAACAACCATTCAGGTATGTTGGTAATCGGGACTGAGCCGCTCATGCGTTGGGCCATGTGCGAAGGCGGCGCCGATCCGAAGTGGATCGCCACCGTTATTCAGACGGAAGCAGACGCACCGCTCAAAGGTGTCGTCGACGGTGTCAAACAGGCAGACGTAGCAATCAGTTTGGACCCGAAGTCGAAACTTCATAGCCAGCCCCGCAGTCAAACTCAGATGCGGCACCGGCACAACTGACAGAAGCCGTGTCGTCGAGATCCTTCGGCTTCCAGGTGGCGGTCGGAGGAGTAACAGCGTTTCCAAGCCCGGAAACGACCTGCGTCTTATTACCGAGCAGAATGTAATCGTCTTCAAATACGCGCGGAAGATTGAGACTCGCAATCGTTCGAGGTTTGTAAACTTGCGGCAAGGAATTGCTCCAAGTTACAGCCACTGTAACTTGAACCACTCAAATCTCAAGGGAGATCCAATATGCATAAAGTAACACTGCTTCTTGCTCTTTGCGCACTCTTTGTTCTGACTGGTTGTCAGAAAAAGGCGCCGACGTCAGATTCTACTCCTCCCAAGCTGCATCTTTCCCATTGGGAGAAGAATCAATCAGGCGGACAGGGAGCTCAAAAGACGATCTATCCTGGCGGGCAAACTGAGGTGCAGCATGACTGGATCGGCGGATCGAACAAAGCCGATATAACGGTCTTTGGCGACGATACGGAAGGTGTTACCAAGCTGGAGGTGTCCGGTTCTGGAATGGGTCACTGCCAGGCCGGAGAGGGCTCGAACGCCTTCTTTGCTCCCGACCCTCTCCCTGTCTCATTCCCCAAGCAAACTGAAACCGTGAAACAAGGTTATGTCAAAGATTTTTTAGCCATTCACCTCGATGCGCTTATGGCCAACCCGTCATGTGGATTCCACCAATACGGTACGGATAAGCCTCTGGAGTACTTCATGACGACTGGAACATGGACGATTTCGGCCCATGCCGAGAACTGTTGTGGCGGCAAGACAGATGGCACATTTACGATTGCGGTTAAGTAGCTTATGTAGCCTTATAGGGGAATGGATACTGAAACCATGCAAACAATCTATGAAGCGGCGGGTGGTCTCGACGCGCTGTTGAGGTTGGCCCATGCGTGGCACACGCGGGTGCTGGAGGATGAAGTGGTGAGCCATGCGTTCAGCCACGGATACCATCCCCAGCACACCGAGCGCCTTGCCGCTTACTGGGCGGAGGCACTCGGTGGGCCAACAACTTACTCCGACCAGTACGGTGATGAGACGTCAGTCGTGCGGATTCACAGCGGCAACGGGCCGCATGAGGAGATGGACCAGCGAGCGATCGCCTGTTTCGATCAGGCCCTGCAAGATGCCGGACTTGACAGCGACGAGCGGCTCAGACGCGTGCTGCACGATTATTTCGCGTGGACCACCACTACCACGATGAATCGTTACCACGATTCAGCGGAGCATGTGCCGGACGGTTTGCACATCCCGAAGTGGTCCTGGAACGGACTCGACTAGATCTTACGGAACTCTGCCGCGGTTCGGGCGTGACCTGTCAAAACTCCCTGATCGCGAGGGCATGGTTTCCGGCATCCGTTCCACATTCAACTCACTTGGCGCACATTTGCAGTTGCTATCTACCAGTCCTCCAACACAGTCAAGCATGCAAAGCTTCTCGACTGACTTGTAAGGCTGCGTGTTCTGTCCGCAACTACAATCCGTTCCGACCGGCGTTGCCAATCCTGCTATGCCTGGACACAGAACGAATTGACAGGGATTTGGTCCCTTCGAAGGTCCTTGATCACCCATAACGCAAGCGCCAATATTACTCTCAGGAAGCGGAGCGTTTTCAGGGTCATAGATGATCACACGTGGTCGCGACGGATGAACCTCACCTGGCTGTGGTTGCGGTCGTCTCCTGCCAAGCGCCTCGCCAAACGTTTTTAATAATTGGTCGGTACAATCCTTCGCCTTTGCGATTTGAGAACCCAAGCCCGTGCAGTTATCGGGACAGGATGTCTCGTCAGCACAACTCTTCGCACTTTCCCTTTGTTGCCGTTGGGTCTCAGCCTTAAGCCGTTCCCGCTCTTCTTGATCAGTATCGCGCGCTGGGCGCACGGCTCCTTCAAGGGTTCGAAAGAACTCTCTCAAGGTCTGCCAGATACTGCGATCCGTGTCCTCTTTCGTTTTAGGGGCTACCTCAGACCTCGACGGCGTAGTACCAGAGGTCCTGGTTGGCGGGATCTCTGGTGGCTTTTCCTCTTTTGCCTCCTTCTCCTCTTCGTCCGCCGTGTTCGGTGAATCCGAAGGCGCCGGAGTAGGTGTGGTTCCGCCGTCCTCCATTAGTCCACACTTCTTACCCATCGGTACGCCAGGCAGCGGGGCCACGCCAACTTCAGGCACGCCAACTCCAGTGATGTCGGTACCTGCTCCGTCTGCCATGCAGGTTAGATATGTATCCCAGGGATTTGCCTCTTGCCCGAAGACGCTGTTAATACAGTCCGACGAGAGAGGACCAGCGCTCTGAAGAGAACTGTCAGAGGCGTTACGACAAAGTTGACCAGTGCCTTCCGTTTGTTCCACCAGCAGATCGTCGGCCGAACCGGAAGAGGGCCATCTGTCCGCCAGGCGCCCACGAGCTTCAGACACATCAGTATTTGCTGTTCCGGTTGCGCCTGTTCCCGGTGCCGTTTGTCCGCACGACAAGCTCGGGCAAACATAGCGTTGTACACCTTGAAATGTAGTGAGACCGTTCGCGATCATTCCGGACAATGCACAGTCTCCTAAGCCGATCGCGCGAGGGTCCATCAGGGATTCCAAAAACTTTTGCAGATCTACGCACTGCGTAGTCCCCGTACCCGGCAAGCACATCGGAAAGCCCACTAGCATTGCATTTGTGCGGCTCCAAAGGTACAGATTGCCCGTTGGCCAATGCGATTGCGCGGCATTTAGTCTTTTCAATTCAGGACCGTAAGTGACGAACCATTTCCATGATAATGATCGCTCGCCACGATGTTTGCGAGCGTCGAGAATGAGCACCTGCACGGGCGCCACCATTTGAGCGAAGAGAGGCACTACATCAGACAATCCACGTTTGCGCATCGTACTCGCAACGTCTTCAAACCCGGTCGCGATGGCCCATTCAAGATCAGCTAGTTGCCGGCGACCGAGACAGGCTGTCTGGATTGCTTCTTCTTTCAACGTTTCGACTGCGGAGCTCGAGTCTTCGCCAGTTACAGCCAATGCATAACGAGAGAGCACTCGATCCTTTACAAAGTCTTTTTGGCATCCCGCAGCAGATGCTAATCCCGGAACGATCGTGTGAACCTCCGGTCCTAATCGGCGGCGTACCTCGCTTTGAAGTTGAAACATAGCCAATGACAACGGCTGCGAAAGCTCGACGGCGACACTCCGGGTGTAGGGTATCGAAGCCCAACCGTGATTGAATGCTTTGCTCAGTTTTACTTCGGCATCGATTAGTTGGCGCCATTCTTTAGTAAAACTTTCTCGCTTCGTTGCGAACTTCTTCGCGAAATTCAACTGCTTCTGGTGCGCGATCTGATCGAGTTTTTCAATTTCGCCAAGCACCGGATCGGAAGAACGTGCAAGCGCCACCGCTGGGCTCGACGCTCGTGTTGCACGAGTAGAATTCTCCAATTCCACCAATGCGTATTGCGCTGCCGCGTGTCCGCCGTTGGCGGCCTTTCGAAGCCAGTGAAGTGCCATCTTGGAGTCACGTGGAACACCTCGGCCTTCCATATACATGCGGGCCAGTTGATAACTCGCGGCAGCATGGCCGCGCTGGGCCGCGCGCTGAAAATTCTGGAAGGCTGCGGAATCGTCTTTGTTTACATAACGAAGCCCGAGTCGGTATTGCAAATTCGCTTCAGTCTGCTTCATATGACGCTTTCGCTGAGACTGTTTGGTTTTTGCTTGAGGCTTCGGAGTACTCTGAAACCCTTTACCGTGGGCAGGTACGGGTAGGAAAACCAGGCAAACTGCAATTACAACCAGTTGAAATCTTCCAGGCAGAGGTAGGGTAAACATACTAGACTCCTTCCCAGTACGGTCACTTGGGTAATTAGACTGAAGCCGCCTGCGAGGTATGCTAAATAAGGATGCCGCGAATCCCCTCAACCATCGCACTTGTTATGATTCGGGCACGGATTTTCGTTAGAAGCGAAGCAAGTTAGTCTAATTGGGCGTCGAAGGAGATACCATGTACATCGCAAGAATATTCGCCTGCGCCGTAATTCTATGCGTTAGCGTGCAAGCTCAATCACAGACACCTGCATCTCCTCGTCGGATCGTGATTGCCGCAAGCACAATTCTCGACGGTAAGGGAAATGTGCTTAAGAACACTCGTATCGTGATCGAAGGCAGCAGGATCGTGGCGATCGATCCGAAGGCGTCGCCCGTCGATTACGACTTGCGCGGCCTAACTATCTTGCCGGGCTGGATCGACGCGCATGCTCACATCACGTGGAGCTTCGGCAAGGATGGAAAGAACGCAGGCCCCGGTGAGACGACTCAGGACGCAGCTTATCGAGCCGCCGCGAACGCATGGGCCACCTTGATGGCAGGATTTACAACGATCCAGAGTATTGGGTCTCCGACTGACATACCACTCCGGGATGCGATTGCGAACGGCGAGCTGCCCGGCCCGCGAATACTCACCGCAGTTGAGCCATTGCTTGGTCGCGGCGAGCAAACCGGCACGCCCGATCAAATCCGTGCCTTCATAAGAAAGCAGAAAGAGAACGGTGCCGACGTCATCAAGATTTTTGCTTCACAGAGCATTCGCCAGGGTGGCGGAATGATGTTGTCGCAGGAACAGTTAAACGCTGCTTGCGATGAAGCGAAAAAGCTGGGGCTGCGGACACTGGTACACGCATACAAAGAAGCGGTTCGTGCCGCAACACTAGCGGGCTGTACACAGATCGAGCACGGCACACTGGCGACAGACGATGATCTGAAATTGATGGCTGAGAAAGGAACGTATTTGGATCCGCAGGCTGGACTCGTTATTGAAAACTATCTTCGGAATAAGCAGAGGTATCTCGGCACACCGGGTTACACGGAAGAGGGTTTTGCAGCAATGCAGAAGATTCTGCCGCTGAATCATCAGTTGGTCCAACGAGCGAGTAAGATTCCAAACTTAAAAATTGTTTTCGGTACTGACGCCGTTGCCGGATCGCACGGTCATAACGCTGAAGAGTTCGTTGATCGCGTGCGTGATGCTGGCGTCGACCCACTCGCGGCGATGATATCGGCTAACTCTCTTGGCGCGCAGGCACTCGGTCTGGGTGATCAAATCGGAACGATAGCAAAAGGATTTCAAGCCGACATCATCGCACTCGAAGGCAACCCGCTCACCGATATCACCGCTGTCCGACGTGTTCTGTTCGTGATGAAAAGCGGCGTCGTTTACAAGAACGCAGCGCGCAACTTAAGTCAAGCTAGAAAGTAAAAAGGAGAACGAGCGATGCGGAGACTGCTGGTTTTTAACAATATTAGCCTGGACGGTTACTTCACAGATTCCAACAACGACATGTCCTGGGCCCACAAGAATGCCGATGAGGAGTGGAACAAGTTCACCTCTGAAAATGCCAGCGGTGGTGGCGTGCTGTTGTTCGGCAGAAAGACTTACGACCTGATGGTGAGCTTCTGGCCCACGAAGCAGGCGTACGACATGATGCCCACTGTTGCCGAAGGAATGAATAACCTTCCCAAAGTTGTCTTCTCGAGAACGTTGACAGAGGCAACGTGGAACAATACGAAGCTCGTGAAGGGCAACATTGCTGAAGAAGTGAGCAGAATGAAGAGCGAACCCGGAGACAATATGGTGATCATGGGCAGCGGCACCATCGTTTCGCAGTTGACTCAGGAGCGTTTGATCGACGAATACCAGTTTGTCGTGCATCCGCTCGTGCTGGGCAGTGGCAGAACGCTTTTCGAAGGTGTCAAAGACCGGCTTCCGTTGAAGCGAATAAATTCACGAACGTTTGGGAATGGCAACGTGCTGTTGACTTACGTGATCGAGTGACTTGGTCACTTGGTCGAGCCTTGCACAAAAAGTCGCTAATGCCAGCGCCAAAGGCGCGGAATATGAAAGCCAGGGGCAAGCGCCGAACAACGTGAGGCGCGTCGCCCCTGGTAAGAGCACGATGACCGTGAAGCTCTGAAAGAGCGGAATAATTGCGGTCGATATTTCGCACCTTCAGTGCTCTCTTCAAAATTATTCCTTGCTAACCAGGGGCGACGCGTTCCGCTGCGCTTCACGCTTGCCCCTGGCTTTCATATTCCGCGCCTTTGGCGCTGGC
>DASUYO010000155.1:0-8426 GCA_036377375.1 Pyrinomonadaceae bacterium | reverse complement strand
GATTGTCGACGGCAGCAGCTCGGTCGAGACGATCACGGCGTCTTCCGAAAGATTGGGATACTTCGGACCTTCGCCCGTGAGATTAGCGAGCAGACGCTGGATTACGTCTTCAATGTCCGAACCTCGCTCACGTAAATACTCATCATTAATCTGTGTGTAAATGGAAAGCAGACGGTCGCCGACAACCTTTGCGGCCCACTCTGCATTCGAGCGGTGTCTGACGATGTAATCTTCGACGTCGCGCGTGAGTTTCGCATCCTGAAGAAACAGCAGATGTGCGTCGAAGATGTATGCGTGACCGCGGCCGAGCTCTTTTTCGGCGCGGTCCTTAATCGCTTCGAGCTGACGCCTGGAGAGCCTCACCGCGTCACGGAAGCGTCGTCGCTCGCGTTCCAAATCCGCCTCAGCAATTTCGGCGCGATAAACATTCGGCGTACCCTCCTGTAGCCGCAGCACGCGTCCGATTACGATTCCATCGGATACGCCCAGCCCTTTACAGCACAGCTCCTTCGTAGCACGAGAAAACTTTTCGCCGTCGACTTTCTCCGTCTCGTCAAAGTCACGCGAGAACAGACCGACAATAGCGTCGAGCGCTTCTTCTTCATCGACACCGCTAGCGACGACTCGCAAATCAGTGCCACGACTTGCAGCGAGCGTGAGAATGCTGAGGATCGACTTGGCATCTGCTTCGGCGTTGCCGTCGAGACGCTGTAACGTGAGATTGCTTTGAAACTGGCTCGCCACGCGTACGAGGTTGGCGGCGGCGCGTGCGTGAAGACCTAAGCGGCTGGTGACCTGGAGTGTGCGTTCAGCCACTTTCAGTCAGCTCCGGTTTTGTTTGGCGGCGCGAGCAAAGCGCCCGCAAGATAAATTCCCTGCCTGCCCTGATCGCAGATCTTGCGCGCGACCTCCGCGAGTGAATCTTCCGCAGTGGCGGTGGCGAGCTTGATCACCATCGGCAGATTAACTCCAGTGATGACTTCCACCGCGCCTTCTTCCAAAAACATTGACGCGATGTTGGTGGGTGTGCCGCCGAACATGTCGGTCAGCAACAGCACTCCGCCTCGCTGCGTCACGCGCGTGATCGCTCGCTGCACTTCATCGCGAGCGGCATCGACGTCGTCGTGCCAGCCGATGGACACGGCAGCGATGTGCGAGATTGGACCAACGATCATCTCTGCGGCGGCGAGCAGCTCGCCTGCAAGCTGACCATGAGTCACGATGACGCCTGCGACTCTCTTTAAATCCGTGCTCATTTTTCGATCAACGTCCGTGCTTATTTTTCCGCACGTCGCGGTGCGAAGCGTGCGCGTCAAAACCGGCGCGCCGCAAAGAGCGAGCAAGCGCGTTGGCAATCATCACCGAGCGATGACGGCCGCCAGTACAGCCAATGCCCACCGTCACATACGATTTGCCCTCACGTTTGTAGAGCGGCAACAGGTAAGAAAGCAAATCTGTAAAGCGCTTCAACGTCTCCTTCACTTCGTCCTGCGAATGAAGATACTTGACCACGCGCCTGTCGTGGCCCGACAAACGCTTCAGCTCGGGAACGAAGTGCGGGTTGGGCAAATGCCTGACGTCAAACAATAACTCCAAGTCGCCCGGGTTGCCATACTTGTGCCCAAAGCTCATCACCTGCACGCGCATTGGCGCGCCCTGGCGGTCGAGACTAAACCGCTCGAGTAGAAAACTTCGCAGGGTGTGAACTGTATGGTCCGAAGTGTCGATAATTTGATCGGCAAGCGCGCGGATGCGAGCCATCGCGTTGCGCTCATCACGGATCGCGGCCAGCAGACCCTGTCCTTTTTCAGCGGGGTGTGGACGTCGTGTTTCACTGAAGCGATATTGAAGAACGTCGTCGGAAGCTTCAAAGAAAAGAACGGTGACTTTGAGTCCCGCAGCTCGCAGTGCCTTGAGTTGTTTTTCGAAGTCTGCGAGAAATCCACCTTCGCGAATATCGATCACAAGCGCCGCGCGTCTGATTCCCTTTTCTTCGTCATCACTGACGAGCCGCCCAAACGTGGGCAGCATCGTGATTGGAAGATTGTCGACGCAGAAGTATCCGAGATCCTGAAAGGCATTGGTTGCGGAAGACATTCCTGACCCGCTCAATCCGGTAATGATGACAATGTCAGGGATGTGTTCCACAAGTTTATTTAGCCACAAAAAAGCACAAAAAGCACAAATGTGCCTTTTGTGCCTCTTTGTGCTTTTTGCGGCTAAGGTTCGATCAAACCGTAGTTGCCGTCGTTACGTTTGTAGATGACGCCGAGCCGTGAGGTGTCGGCATCGCGAAACACTAAAAACTGAGCTGCTTCTCCCGAAAGTCGAAGCGCAGCTTCTTCCGCGGTCATTGGCTTAACTGCATAGCGGCGCGCAGGAATGATACGCGGCGGACGCGGCGTCGCTTCCAAATTTCCATCGGGCTGCGGCGCAATGCGGCTGGTGGATTCGCCACTCTGACTGCGGTGGATGATCTTCTTTTTGAGTTTGACTGCCTGCTTCTCTATCTTGGCCATCGCGCGCGTGAGGGCCATGTACATGTCGGCATTTGTGTCTTTAGCCGTCAATGTATGCTCGCGCCAATTGACGATTATTTCTCCGATCTGACGATTTTTCTCGACGTCTATGATTACATGTGTGGTCAGGGTTGTGTCGCCGTTGAAGATATGATCGAGCTTCTTGAAGTGCTCCTCGACATGACGGCGGATGGCCGGTGAAACCTCAACATGCCTGCCTGTGTATTCAAATTTCATCAGCATCTCCCTCCTCGAAACCTGTGACAAAGATACGTATGCGCGAACCAGACTTAAAACCGTCGAGTCAGGCTAACGCAACAACAGTTATTGCTAAAGCTGATTCGCGTCGCCCGGAGGGGATTAAACGACGGCGCGACGCTCGCGCGACCCGGGGATTTGCATTTGATCGCGATATTTCGCGACAGTTCTGCGCGATAACTTGATTCCGTCCTTAGCCAGGATTTTAACCACCTGATCGTCGGTAATGGGATTATGAGAATCTTCGTCTTCGATGAGTTTTTTGATCTTTAATTTAATAATGCGCGTCGAGATCTCCTCGCCGTCTTCGTTCAGCATGCCCTCGGTGAAGAAGCGGCGCAGCTCGATGACTCCCTGAGGAGTATGCGCGTACTTGCGATTCACCACTCGCGAAACCGTCGAGAGGTGCATGCCGATGTCTTCGGCGATATCTTTCAACATCATCGGCTTGATGTGCTGGACGCCATGGTCCAGAAAGTCTTTCTGGCGTTGCACGATCGACTCGACCACTTTGTAAATCGTTTGCCGCCGGTGCTCGATGTTGCGCAGCAGGTCCACTGCCGACCGCATCTTCTCGCGAATAAAACTCTTCGTCTCGTTGCTGACTCCCTGACTCAACATCTGCTGGTATTGCGGGCTCACGCGCAGGCGCGGACTGCCGTCATCAGCAAAGTAGATCACGTAATCGGTATCGTTCTCGTCGAGCTTCTCGATGTAGATCTCGGGACTGATCAGAATCGGCTCTTCTGACGAATAGCGACGACCCGGATACGGATCGAGCGTGCGAATAAACTCCAGCTCTTTCAACAGCGTTTCGACGTCCACGCCAATCTGTTTCGACAGATGCGGCAGCTTGTGCTGCTGCAGATCTGCAAAGTGTTCGGTAATCAAGTTCGCCGCCAGACGATCGCTTTCGCCGAGCACTTCGAGTTGGACTAGCAGGCACTCCTTCACGTCGCGTGCACCGCAACCGACCGGATCGAGACGCATCACTTCCTGCCGCGCACGCTCCACCACTTCTTCAGAAACGTTCTCCATCGCGGCAATCTCTTCGTTCGTTGCGCCGAGACGGCCGTCAGCATTGAGATTGCCAACTACTGCGATCGCAGCATCACGAACGTCACTGTCGATCGTGGTCATGTTAAGTTGCCACTCGAGATGTTCCGCCAGTGATGGAGGACGTGTCAGGAATTGTTCAAAGGTAGGAGCGTCTTCCTTGTATTCGATCTCCTGCGTTTTGTAACCGGGATCGAGATAGTCCTGAAACTCGCGCCCGAAATCGATCTCTTCAAAAGAATCGCGCTGTGCCTCGTCAGTGCCGCCGTCCTCGGAAACGCTTTCTTCATGCTCCGCGGTCGCTATCACTTCGCTACCTTCGACTTCCCCATCAGTAGCGGGCAAACTCGACAAAACTTCAGCATCGCCGGAACCGTTTGTCGAAGGGCTTGCGGCTTCTCGCGCGCTCTCTTCGAATGAACCTGCGTCGGCGCTGGCAAGATGATCGAGGACTTTCTCAGCAATCTCCTGAACCTCTTCCTGGGTTGGCACTTCTTCGAGTACCGGATTTTCCAACAACTGCTGCTGAATGAGATCGGTCAGCTCGAGCGAGGTCATTTGCAACATCTCGATTCGCTGGCGCAACTGCGGCGTCAGGACAAGTCGTTGGGAGAGGCTGGTAGTTAGTTTAAGAGACATTCCTCAGATCAGGTTGCCTTCGATCTTCTTCGTCTTTTCTTATTATCGCGACTTTCGCCGCACGCGAGGATTATACCCGATTAGCGTTCGCTATGGCAGATTCTCTGCCACAAACACGCGGAAGAAGACACAAAAGTGTAGACATTCACATACGAAACTTTTCGCCGAGATAAAGCCTGCGAACTTCGGCATCTTCGGTCAATTCGCGCGGATGGCCAGAGCGGAAAATCTTACCCTCCGCCATTATATACGCCCGGTCCGTTACGCCAAGCGTTTCGCGGACGTTGTGATCGGTAACGAGGATTCCTATACCACGATTTCGCAGGTAGAGTATTACATTTTGAATATCGTCTACAGCTTTTGGATCGATGCCAGCAAAGGGTTCATCGAGCAAAATATACTGCGGCTCGGTTGCCAAAGACCTTGCTATTTCGGTGCGCCTGCGTTCGCCACCTGACAGAGCATCGCCACGTGTATTTCGCACGTGAGCAATGCCAAACTCCTCCAACAACTCCTCAAGCCGCTTGAGCTGCTCGCGCCGGCGCAGCCCAGTGGTTTCCAGCACCGCGAGAATATTCTGCGCCGTCGTCATCTTGCGAAAAACAGAAGGCTCCTGCGGCAGGTAACCGATTCCCAGCCGCGCACGCAGATACATTGGAAGTTTCGTGAGGTCCTGATCGCCCAAAAGAACGTTGCCGGAATCGGGGCGTTCCAAACCGACAATCATGTAGAACGTCGTCGTCTTACCAGCGCCATTTGCACCCAACAGACCAACCACTTCACCTTTTTCAACTTGCAGACTGACGTCGTCAACTACGCGACGGCGTCCATAATTTTTCACGAGGTGTGCGCTGCGAAGCGCGCTGTCGTTCATCAAATTTTCAGCCACAAAAAGGCACAAAAAGCACAAAAGAGTTAAAGAAAACTTTTTGTGACTTTTGTGCCTTTTTGCGGCTCAAGGTTTTCTGATTTTGTGTGTGGAGCGTACGCGGCCCGGCGAAAGTGGTCCACGAGCATCGTCGGCGGTGACTTTACCGTCTCGCACCGAGAGCGTCAAACGATTACCTTGCGTGTCCCCTTGCTCCACGTCCTCAACACGAGCCGGGTTGCCTTTCAGAACTGCAACTTCATTCGCAGTCGTGTATTCCACCCAATCGCCCATTCCCTTTCGATTTGGCTGCGTCATTACGACGTTACGCTGCGCGATAGTCTTTTCCATCTCGTTAGTCTCTTTCGCGAGGTAGACATCCGCGACACCACTTGTGATTCGATCAGTACCCTGTTTGATATCGACGTTGCCTTCGTAGTGAATCGTGCGATCCGGATCTGAATAGAACATGGAGTCCGCCGCGGCAAAAACCGGCACGTTATTATTCTCGCCGCGCTGTTTCGCGTTGTAGATCGTGGTCTGAACGTGACCGTTCGCTTCCATTCTCTTATCGTTGACGTAGATTACGAGCTTGTCGCCGCGCACGTAATTATCATCCTGCCATGCACGAGCATTACCTGAGTAAATCGCCTGACCGCTTTCGTGGCGAAACTCTCCGCGATCGCTGGCGATGTAAACCGGACTCTTCGTCTTTGAAAAAGGTGTCGCCCCGTTGGTCTGTTCCTGGCTGTAGTAAGTTGTAGTGGTCCTGCCGCGGGCGTAAGAGACATCGTTGGCGAGATCTGCGTCGAGCTCGACAGCTTTCGTGCGGCCGCGAGAATCCCAAACTGTCGGATCACCACCGCGAAGTCGCACGGTTTGATCGGCTGCGACATAAGAAACGTTTGCAGCCACGCCGTTCCGATCGTTTTCGTTGAACTTGCCGTCGCCTTGCGCATCGACGCGTTCGATGTCCTGCGTGTCTTTCAAAAACACTGCGGTCATATTTTGCGAAGTCAACGTGCGTGTACCGCGATCCTTGACCGGCTGCATTGGATCAATAACAGCCTTCGCACCGCCTGTTGCTTTGCACGTGCGCGCGAGATTACCCGCTTCGAAAAAGTCGCAATCAAACTGAGGCGCGTTGAGCTTCTTGCGGTCTGCGCGAGCGCTGCTCACGACGGGCTCGATAAACAACTCCGCATCGCCTGAAGCTTCAGCCTTTTCAAGATCTCGTCCGGTCACTCGCCAGGTGAGTTTTACGTCATTGGCTGTCAGCCGTTTGTTTGCAGCACGCGGGTCATTCGCTTTTGACTTCGGTGCGCTCATCGTGATCACGGAGCGACTACCGGCGACCATCTGTTTCAATAAACTGCTGTCATTGCTCGCCTGAAAAGTGACTTCGAGAGAATTGCTTCCAGTGATCTGCACGTCAGAATCGCCTTCGAGTGTGCGCGCCGAAACGTTGTTTGTAGCAACGGCTCGCTCGAGACGCTGGTCCTTGTCCATAAAGAAGTCCATGTTCAGTGAATGGACTTCAGCCGCACGGCCCGGATCCAACACGCGCAGGTAAGCATTGTTTCGTACTTCGGCTCTCTCGAGACGCCGTTCGTGATTGATAAAGGCGTTGAGGTTCTCACCACTCAATACGTCGTTTTCCTGTTCGACTGTAACGCCGCCGGAAAATACAAGTTGCATTGACTGCTGATCGAACGTGCCGCGTGCAGCTTTGATTGAGACCGGACGCGAACGCGCCGCAGATTTCACTGCTTGTCCAGGCGCGATCGTCAACTGCACATTGCTCTTCAGCTCGAGCCGCTTCGCCTTCTGCTCCACGACTGCGCCGACAGATGCGCCAGAGACGTTCTCGCGCTCAAATGTTACAGGCGAGTCGGTGTGAGCAATGCCGCTGTTCTGGTCAAACGATAGCTCGTCAGTAGCAACCTTTAGTTTTTCTTTTGTGTCGATCTTGACGTTGCCGACAAAGGAAACAATGTTCGTCGAGGGCTGATAGATCGCGCGACTTGCGGAGATTTGATCCGGAGTTTCACCCTCGGGTGGATATACCGCCATGCTGACGTTTTCGAGCTCGTGATGACCATCGGAGAAGGTGCGGTCGAGTGAGGCTTTGACCAGCAGGTACAAGCGATTTTCTTTCGTAATACGCTGCTCGTAACCATTGACCTCGCCCGTGACCTCTTTTGACAGCTCAGGCTTTTCGGACTTCGCCTTGAACTTCGCGACACTGCGCAATTTCAAGTACGAGATGGCGACGATCGTGATCCCCGACACGAGTAGCGCAACCGCGAGGATGCGCGTGATCACCGGTACCCTGGCTCGCAAGCCAAGCGCAATCGCTCGTTTTCGGTTTACTTCCTGCATCTCAAATCCACAACATTCAACTGCATCCGGTAATCACCATTCAACGGACTTGTCTCGAGCGTGTAGGCGAGTTCGATGCTGCCGTTCAACTGCGGAGTTTGCCCCGGCGTCTCGATACAATTCCACCAGACAGCTTCAAAAGGACGATTTTGCGGTCCCGCCAGTCTCAATTTCAAATGGCGGTCCTTCATCACTGCCGGCTCCGACAGGCACCGCAGATTTCTCGTCATAAACACCGGACGCGGATTGCCCGCGCCAAAAGGCTCCAAAGCCTCCAACTCCCGCGCCAGCAGAAACGTCACCGCTTCGGGCTTCAGCTCCAGGTCGACACTCACCGACGGCTCTAAATCCTCAGGCGTCAGGCACGACGCAGCGTGCTCATTCAAACGGCGACGAAACTCTTCGATCCGGTCCGGCCGAATCGTAATGCCCGCCGCATGCGAGTGCCCGCCAAACTTTTCAAACAGATCCGAACAAGCAGTCAAACCGTTCAAAAGATGGTAAGCCTCGATGCTGCGTCCGGAGCCGTGGGCCATCTCGCCATCAATCGACAACACGACACATGGCCGGTTGAGTCGCTCGGAAATCTTCGACGCAGCGATGCCGATCACGCCTCGATGCCATCCTTCACCGGCAATAACAGCAGCGTACGAGTCACGCGTATCCTTCAGCTCAGCGACGGCAAGATCGACGATCTGCTGTTG
>DASUYO010000154.1:0-20316 GCA_036377375.1 Pyrinomonadaceae bacterium | reverse complement strand
CCCCACGCCCAACGGCCAAACATAGGCGCCGCTCCGGTCAGGTGGCGATAGGCCGCAATCACCTTGTCGAGCGCTGGTCCATACATGAAATAATAGTCAATCGAATCGCTTGCCTCGGAGTTCCACGTAAGTGGCAGTTGGGTTGCAGACGGTACCCGCCAAGCCAACCGCACCTCGGCGCCGCCAGCTCCCTGGTAATATTCCATCCGAATGTGATGCCGGCTGTTCGCTGCGAATTTTAGTTTTGCTACCGAAGTCTCCGGTGGATGTATGCTCCAGTTGTCGGCCACAAGCGCATCATCGATCCAAAGGCGCACACCATCATCGGCAGTAGCGAGCAGCATGTACTCTCCGCCCTGCTCAGCCTCCACGAAACCGGACCAGCGCACACTGTAGTGATCGTGCGACAGCTTTGCCGGAGGAGCAGCGGACCAGTTGAAATCTATCTGCGGATCGATGCGTTTTTGCGCGAGTTCATCAAAGTTTTCGCCGCGGAAATAGCCGGCACTCAAGCCGCCGGGCTGACCGTCATCGTTGAACAACTGCCGAGGCGGAATCGTCTCGGCCTCGTTCGCTCCCAGATTCACAATTGTGACTGCGGGATTATCCCAGAGCACGCCATAACCGTGACTGGAAACCAGCATCGGAACAGCCACTTCACGATTCTCTTGCAGCAATCTCACACTCGATCCACGATGGTTCATCAAGCCCTGCTGATGCTGGCCCAGCCCGTAGATCGCCTCATCCGCCGGTAAAAGGAATGCTTGCTGGCTGCGCATAGTGTCCAGACTACCAACTCGATTCGGGGTAAGAAGTTTCCCACCATCCGGCGGTTCAGCCAGGATCGGCTTTCCATTCTTGTCGAAAAATGAAATCGCCCCACTCGCGCGGTTCACCCGCGCTTCGAGTTCCGCAGTTGTGAGACGCACCTCAGTTGAGGTTTCGACCATACGCCACGCAGCCTGAGTTGGTTTAGCGATCACGGCCAAGCTCTTATTTGCCGGCATCGTATCTCCAGGCGCGTACCATACTCGAATCATGTCGGAAGAAAACACTTGCAGCTTCAAGACGCCAGGATTCATTTTCAGAGTAATCCCATCGGCGTCCTTGCGTACAGAAACTACAGGGATTCTCCGGCCATTATCGGCCGCAGCGGCGAGAGCAGACACAGCAAGAAGGACAAAGAGAGCGACGAAATGAGTAGTTCGATTCTGTGTTGGTTTTCTCATGATTACGCAATGAAAGGAATGCTCACCTCTGAGTTAAAAGGTGCAGGCATTGAATCACCAAAGCCAGAGCAATCAATGAATACCCGTTGTCGAACTCAACGGGAACCCTCTCATCGCTCAAATCACAATACGCTTTACGATTAAGACTTCTCACCATGCAACGAGATCGTTGCGCAAAAGCGCATTCCCTACCGTAAGCCGCCAGGCTCAAACATATTGCGCTTTGATCTTGATGAGATCATCGCATGGACCAAGGCTAAAAATAACAAATAACGACATAGCTTCAGGTGCTACTATGCGGCCATCTCTTTGGTGGCTGCAACCGCGAACGGGCTGAATTTGGGTCGCGCAGTGCCATCTTGAAATCGCAGGCTTTTGATCGAACGAGCGCCCACGTTAATGCACTGGGCGACGGCGGTGAGACCCCCTTGCACGAGGTCGCCAGCGTGCTCCACCGACCGGATACGGAATCAACCATCCTGTTATGAATGTCAACTATCTAATTATTGGCGCAAATCGTCTGGTATTAAGTGTTGGAAAACACGCCAGCGCAGATACACCTTTTGCGCATAGAAGTTGAACTCTAAGAATGATCCGCGGAACGAAACTTCAGAGAGATGAGAGCGGCGTTCCGCCGGAATTCGTTTCCGCAAAAATTCTTCGACACTTTTACACGGCAGTAGTATAGTACGCGAAACCTCAACAAAACTTTTCTTGACTCGAACGGAGGCCCTATGTCAGACGACGATCCCAAATCGCGTCCGTCAAGTCCCACCCGGCGCAAGTTTCTTTTGACTTCTGGAAGTGGCGTGGCAGCAAGCTTGGTTGCGGGTTACGTACCAACCCTCGGGAAACACGCCGGCGCAGAGAACGACTCGCCTCTGACCGGCGACGTGCCGAACATCGAGGGCGCCGTTCCGATCACGCTGCGCATTAATGGCAAGAGCCACCAACTTCGCATCGATCCGCGCACGACGTTACTGGACTGTATTCGCGAGACCGTTGCTCTCACCGGAACGAAGAAGGGCTGTGACCATGGTCAATGCGGCGCATGTACAGTGCATGTTAACGGCAGACGGGTGCTTTCATGCCTTAATCTTGCTCTCCTACACGACGGCGCGGAGATCACAACCATTGAAGGCTTGGGTACGGCCGACGCACTGCATCCGATGCAGGCCGCGTTCGTGGCCCACGACGCTTACCAGTGCGGGTATTGCACGTCAGGCCAGATCATGTCTGCTGTGGCGCTGCTCAAGGAACCATGCGGTCCTGACGACGCGTCGGTGAAGGAACTGATGAGCGGTAACATTTGCCGTTGCGGCGCCTATTCCAATATCGTGGCTGCGATTCAACAAGTTCGCAAGAACGGCTAATTGACCGAGGAGAGATCTCTATGCACACCTTTGAGTTCAGTCGACCCACAGATCTGGCAGCGGCGATCGCCAGCGCCTCCCAGGCGAAAACTGCACAGCAGGGTGCGGAGGTGCGGTTCATCGCTGGTGGCACGACCTTAATCGATTTGATGAAGCTGAACGTTGAAACGCCAGCTCGGGTACTTGATGTCAACCGTTTACCGCTCGACAAGATCGAAGTTACTTCTGACGGTGGGTTAAAGATCGGGGCCACGGTCCGCAATTCTGATCTGGCTCACCATGCAATCGTGCAGCGAGATTACGCTGTGCTGTCGCAAGCAATTCTCAGTGGCGCGTCGGCACAACTGCGCAACATGGCGACGACTGCCGGCAATCTGCTCCAGCGAACTCGCTGTATGTACTTTCGCGATACAGCGATGACCTGCAATAAGCGCGAGCCCGGTACCGGTTGTCCTGCCATCACCGGTAGCAATCGTATGCTCGCAATTCTTGGCACAAGCGAACATTGCATCGCAACCAACCCGTCGGACATGTGCGTGGCAATGGCAACATTAGAGGCGACCATCCACGTACAAGGACCAAAAGGTTTACGCTCTATACCCATTGGCGACTTTCATCTTTTCCCTGGTAGCACACCAGATCGCGAGACGGTGCTGGAACCGGGCGACCTAATCACGCACGTGACTCTGCCGCGCCCCATTGCCGGAAGCAAGCAGTTGTATCTGAAGCTACGCGATCGAGCGTCATATGAATTTGCGTTGGCGTCGGCCGCCATCGTCATGACGATCGCTGGCGGAAAGGTGAAGCTGATTCGGATAGCGCTTGGAGGCGTAGGTACCAAGCCATGGCGATCTCCTGAAGCTGAGGCCGCTCTGGTGGGCCAGCCTGCGGATGCAATTAATTTTCGCAAAGCAGCGGAAGTGGCTCTGCATGACGCTAAGCCACAGAGTGAGAACAAGTTCAAAATAGAACTGGCGAAGCGCTGCCTCACTCATGCGCTAAGGATGGCTTCAATGAGTTGAGGACTAAACACGATGAGAATCTCAGAGACACCTACCACTTCTCCTGTTGGTCGAGATACGCCTCGCATCGATGGCCCACGCAAAGTTAGCGGACTGGCGCAGTACACCTCCGACTTTCACTTTCCCAACATGCTGTATGGAGTGCCCGTTGAAGCAACTATCGCCAATGGCAGATTGCTAAAGCTGGACACCAACGCAGCGGAAAAGATGCCAGGTGTACGCGCGATTCTTCATCGTGAAAACATCGGACCAATTTTCCGGTCAACGTTCGAAGCACCGTTCGGAGGTATCTGCGTAGAACGTCGCCCGCCGTTCGAAGACGACGTGATTCGCTACTATGGCCAGTACATCGCGCTCGCCGTGGCGGATACGTTCGAATCCGCGAGGGCGGCTGCCGACGCTGTGCGAGCAACCTACGCAAAGGAAAAACCGAACGTTGACACTCACCTTGAAGCGGACGAGGACCCCGCTGTAGTGCTCACCACCTATGGTCCCGCGGAACGATTGCAAAGTCAGCGCGGCGATGTCGAAAAAGCATTCGCGAGTGCCCTGGTCAAGCTTGACCAAACCTACGTCACGCCCGCAGAGACACATAACCCTCTCGAAACGCACGCCACAACCGCGATCTGGGAGGATTCGACATTGACGCTATACGAATCATCGCAGGCAGTCGTCAATCTCCGCGGCGTGCTCGCACAGATGTTCGGATTGCCGAAAGAGAACGTGCGGGTGATCACTCACTTTGTTGGCTCGGGCTTTGGCGGCAAGCTGTGGCCATGGACTCACTGTCCGCTCGCGGCGGCGGCCGCACGGCAGTTACGCAGGCCGGTGAAACTCGTGCTCAGCCGCAGAATGATGTTTCAGACCGTGGGTCATCGACCGCTTACGCAGCAGCGTGTGCGCATCGGCGCCACACGTGACGGCAAGTTAGTCTCACTTCAGCACGACTACGTCTATCACCGATCAATTCTCGATGGTTATCACGAAGATTGCGGCGAGGCCACTCCGTTCCAATACAGCGTGCCCAACCTGCGCGTGACTTTTGGCCGCGCAAAGCGAAACGTTGGCGCTGGTGCAGACATGCGTGGGCCCGGCCGCGTACCAGGACTCTACGCGACTGAGTCAGCGATGAATGAATTGGCCGATCAACTCAAGATGGACCCAGTCAAACTTCGCATTCTCAACGAACCGAAAATCGATGAATCCCGCGGCATTCCGTTTTCTTCGCGCCATTTGGTCGAGTGTTTCGAACTCGGAGCTCAGAAGTTTGGCTGGTCCAGTCGTACGCCTGACGTGGCTTCCATGAAGCGAGACGGCTTGACGTTAGGTTGGGGAATGGCGGGATGCTCCTGGATTGCCGCACGATTCCCCGCGGCGGCGAACTTGCTTCTGCGCGACGACGGCACGGTCCGTGTAGCATCTGCCACGCAGGACATTGGCACTGGCATGTACACCATCCTTGCGCAACTCGCGTCTGAGAAGACGGGTGTACCGCTGGAAAAAATCGAAGTAGCGCTCGGTGATACGACACTTCCGGAAGGGCCCGTCTCGGGCGGCTCGATGGCTACCGCGTCGGTCGTTCCTGCGGTATTGGCAGCGGCCGATAGCGCGATCTCGGCACTGTTGAGTGTCGCTGTGACGACACCTGGATCCCCATTTGAGAATCGCAAACCGGAAGATTTGGCATTCCAAGATGGTCGAGTATTTGTCAAGCAAGATGGTGCTAACAAAGCAGTAGCGTTCGCAGATCTGTTGCGCCGCGCCAACCTTCGCATAGTCTCTGGCAGCGGTAGTTCGCCGATGACCTTCGGCAATCGTAAGCCTAGGTTTTCGACGCACTCTTTTGGGTGTCACTTTGTTGAGGTGACATGGCAACCGGAGATCGCGCGGTTGCGCGTTAGCCGAGTTGTGACGGTCATGGATGCGGGCCGGATTATTAATCCACTCGCTGGCCGGAATCAGATCGTCGGAGGCGTAGTGATGGGGATCGGTATGGCATTACTTGAACACACCACGTACGATCCGCAGAATGGTGCTCCCATCAACAGTAGTATGGCTGACTACATAGTTGCAGTGAACGCTGACGTACCACCGATCGAAGTGCATTTCCTCGATTATCCTGACAAAGAGATTAACGCGCTTGGAGCGCGCGGAATCGGCGAGATCGGCCTGGCGGGCGTCGCTGCAGCGATTACGGCAGCGGTACATCACGCAACTGGAGTTCGTGTGCGCGAACTGCCAGTGAAGATCGAGAATTTATTGGGGTGAATTGAGGGTAACGAGCCTGCTTTGTCCCCTGAGGATCTCCCGCCCCGACGACAAAGCGCGGAATCTCAAACGATAACGTTGCTAGGCTCCGTCATTAGTGGCTAGCCACTTAGCTGCGTTGGTTACATAGGCCTTGATGTCATTGAGTTTCGCTGGCTCTCGTTCGATTTCGTTTCCCAGTGACTCTGATAGTTTGCAAACTATCGTCCTGTGAATTTCGTAAATCGAAAAAATTTTGTCCACAAAAATGGCCACACGCGGATGAGGTGAACCCCTCGGTTCCGATGAGAACGAGAGGCGTGTACTTCGTCCTTTGAGCTTACGGTATCGGAAATTGCAGTCAAAGCACCAAACACGTGACAGCCTTCACATCACGTGGTATGCATAGATACATGCCTCGGCTCTGGAATGTAGACGATCAAGTAGCACGACTGGCGGAACTCACCACTCAAGATCGCGATCTGAAGGAAGCTCCGTTGCGCCGCGATGTGCGTTCGCTTGGCCGTCTGCTTGGCGAGGTACTCAAGGAACAGGTTGGTGACAAATTGTTTTCAGCGGTTGAAGAGTTGCGCCTGTTGTTGATTGAGCATCGAGAGGTGCACGCGCAACCAGGACTGGACCTTGAAAAGGAACGACGCTTAATCGAATGTGCGGAGAGAATTGTCAGTCGTTTGGAGGTTGCGGAAGCGCATCAGATGGCAAAAGCGTTCGCCATCTATTTCGAACTGACGAACCTGGCTGAAACTAATCATCGCAAGCGTCGTCGCCGGGCTGCCCAAGCTTCGCCGCACTTGCTGGCCCAACCAGGATCATTTTTGGGCACTCTGCGCCGGATGAGTGATGCCGGCATCACTCAACAGCAGGCACTCGAGTGGCTGGCGAAGATCGAAGTCATACTTGTATTCACTGCTCATCCCACCGAAGTCGCACGACGCACCGTGTTATTCAAGCGGCAACGCATCGCCGCCGAACTCGAACAATTAGATCGTTTGCCACTGACCGAGCGAAAGTCAGAAAAACACGAGCAGGCGATCATTGCTGAGATAACAGCACTGTGGCAGACCGATGAAGTACGACGGCGTCATCCGACAGTTCGCGACGAAATCAGGATGGGCCTGGATTATTACCCGACTGTTTTGTTTGAGACGTTGCCCGAGTTGTATGACGACTTGGCGGAAGATTTTAGTGAAGCCTACGGCGATGAATTAACGGCGCACGCGTTGCCTCGATTGTTGCGGTTCGGTTCGTGGATTGGCGGCGACCGCGATGGGAATCCTTTGGTCACGCCCGAGTGCACGCGAGATGCGTTAAAAATAGCTCGCGAAACGATTCTCAGCTATTACATCGAGCGAGTGAACGATTTAATCTGGCAACTCAGTCCTTCGACGTATCAGGTTCCAGTCTCAACGCAGCTTGAAGCAGCACTCAGATCTTATGCAGTGGCCATTTCGGCGCCTGAACTTAATCCGGAAAGACATCCAGAGCAAGAAGTCTACCGGCGTTTTCTGGATTATGTTCTGGCTCGTCTGGTGCTCGCGCGAGACGAGCGCACCAACACGAATGCGTACCAGAACACCGCTGAGTTCCGCGCTGATTTGAGCATCGCGCGTCAAAGTCTTTCAGCAAATGGCGGGGAACGTGTCGCGAGGTTGCTGTTCGATCCGCTGCGGCGTCAGTTGGATACTTTCGGTTTCCACTTACATACGCTGGATGTTAGAGAGCATGCGAGCGTTCACAAACGTGCATTGCTTGAGTTTTCAAATGTGGGCACGGCGAATGAGGGTACTCTCCGGCCTGCGCCGTCGCCAGAAACTCTAAGTCTGCTTAATTCACTGAGAATGATCAGTGTTCTGAAGCGTGACTTTCCACCGGAAGCCATTCGCAGTTACGTCATTAGCGGAACACAGTCGGCCGCGGATGTGATAGCGCTGGCGTCGTTGGCCGAGTTAAACGGTGTACAGGTGGCGTCGAATGGATCCGATCCAGGCGTTATGCCTGTGCCGCTCTTTGAATCGATTGAGGATTTGCGCAACTGCGCGGAGGTCTGCCGGAAGCTGTGGACCAGTCCCGAATATGCTCGTTTGCTCGATTCGTGGGAGCGACGGCAGGAGGTGATGCTTGGATACTCGGACTCAAACAAAGATGGCGGTATGCTCACCAGCACTTGGGAGATATTCAAGGCGCATCGCGCGCTGCATCGAGTCGCTGCCGAGTGCAACGTAAAGCTCACACTCTTTCATGGAAGAGGTGGAACAGTCGGGCGTGGTGGTGGACCAACCCATCACGCGATCATTGCGCAGCCGCACGGCGCCTTTACGGGTGAGATAAAGATCACTGAACAAGGCGAAGTGATGAATTGGAAGTACTCGGATCGGATACTCGCGGAAAGAAATCTTGAGTTGATGATTGCCGCGTCGCTGGAAGCGCTGTCTCGCCCGGGTAGTTTCGAAGATCTAGACCAGGAGAGCGAAGCGGCCCTGGAGAAAATGTCTCACGACGCCTTTGAGTTCTATCGAGAAAAGATTGCCGAGAATGAGGCAGTACTGACCTATTTTGAGGAGGCAACTCCGGTCAAGGAACTGGAACACATGAGGATCGCTTCTCGGCCCGCGCGACGAAGTGCGCGAGGTGGTCTCGGTGATCTCCGCGCAATTCCCTGGGTATTTGGCTGGATGCAGAGTCGTCATGTGGTCCCGGCCTGGTTCGGCGTTGGTTTTGCTTTAAAGCGCTTTGGCGAAGAAAACTCAAACAATGCAGAGTTGCTCGAAAAACTAATGACGCAGTTCCCACTCTTCAGTGAACTAATCGCGAACGTGGAGATGGGACTGGCGAAAGCTGATTTATCGATTGCGCGTTTGTATGCGGGGCTGGTTTCTGATGCGGCGCTGAGGGAGCGAGTATTTGGCATGCTCTTCGAGGAGTTTGAGCGCACCAAGTGGGTAGTGCTGCGTCTGACTGGACAAAGAACGTTGCTTGAGAAGAACCCGGTGTTGGCTCGTTCGATTCGATTGCGAAATCCATACGTCGATCCGTTGAGTTTGATTCAGGTTGAGTTGCTGCGCCGGAAACGTCAAGGTGAGGATAACGACGATCTGAACTACGCGCTTGCGGCAACTATCAATGGGATTGCGGCTGGGCTGAGGAACACCGGGTGACGGCGTTTGGTTCGCCGCGCCAACCACGACTTATCCACAGATTACACAGATTGGTTTATAAATCTGTGTAATCTGTTCATAAGGAACTGGGCTGCTACCCAAAATCCTATTGACCAGCCCGTCAACGCAGTTGTATAACTTCCTCACACTTCAAATGCCTACTAAGTTCAACACAACCTTCGCTCTGATTTCCGCGAACGCACTGTGCGTGTGTACTTGTTGTCGTTTGTTCCATGAGCGGGGCGAGTGTATGCCATAGAACTTTTGCAAACTATGAATGCAACCGCAGCCGCTCGGATCGAGCGGCTTTTTTGTTGTGTGTCAAATCTGAATCCACGAAAGTGGACGTCATATGAGGAAGTGTAGCCATGACTGCTGAGATTGCCGGACCTGACTCAGTTACGTTGCCTTCCGAGGTGGACGATGAACTGACCAACTACGAGGAACAGATCAAGAAATATCGCCGGGGAGAACTGGATGAGACCAAGATGCAAAAATATCGTTTGCATTTTGGTACTTATGCGCAGCGCCAGGAAGGGGTCCAGATGCAACGGATCAAGATTCCTGGCGGCTTCTTGAACGCGGACCAGTTGGTTCGACTAGCCAATGCGTCGGAGCGATATGGAAGCGGGTTCATGCATTTCACCACCCGTGAAGATGCACAGATCTATTACGTTCAACTTGAGCAGGCGCCAGAGCTGTTGCGGTTTCTCGCAGCAGGTGGAATCACTTCCAGAGAGGCTTGCGGAAATACCGTACGCAACATAACGGCGTGTTATCGCGCAGGTACCTCCGCCACCGAAGCCTTCGACGTTTCGCCTTATGCTGATGCTCTGTTTCGTTTCCTGGTGCGGAATAAGTGGAACCAAAACCTCGGTAGAAAATTCAAGATCACATTTGAAGGCTGCACTGAGGATCATTCACGGCTGCGGATTCATGACATCGGTTTATGGGCTGTCGTCCAAACTCGGAACGACATGTTGAGGCGCGGCTTCCGGGTTTATTTAGGTGGGGGCCTGGGCGCTGCGCCTCATCTCGCTTATCTCTACACCTACTTTCTTCCAGTTGAAGAGTTGTTAAATCTAGCCGCCGCTACGTTGCGACTCTTCGATCGCTACGGCGAACGCAAGGCACGCATGAAAGCGCGCCTGAAGTTTTTGATTGAGACTCTGGGTTGGGACAGCTTTCTGGAGGCACTCCGGGAAGAACGACAACGCGTTGGCCCAATCCCGTTAGAGCCTTACTTGAATGCATTTGATCGGCAACCAAAGAGCAAACCTGAAGTGAGGCGCAACCGCTTGAACGTGCTCAGGGAAGAAACCAATGATCCAGCCTTTCAGGAATGGGCCCACGATTCAGTCATTGACCACAAGAATCCCAATTATCGAGGCGTCCATGTGCGTATCAAACTAGGCGATTTGACAGCACAAAGGGCTCGCGAACTCGCTGACATTGCCCGTCGCTTCTCAGCTTCTCAACTAAGGATTTCAGTCGAGCAAAACATCTACTTGCCCTGGGTGCATCAAGAGGATCTAGTCGATCTGTATGCGGCACTCTGCAACGTCTCGCTTGCTGAACCAGGCGTTGGCACAATTACCGATGTAACTACTTGCCCGGGTTCTGATACCTGCCGGCTTGGGATTGCCTCGGCAAAGGGTCTTGGCAGTGCTCTCGACGACGCTTTCCGCGTGACCTCGATAAGACGACTCGAGGCCGCTGGACCAATCAAGATCAAAATCTCAGGTTGTCCAAACGGCTGCGCGCAACACTCCATCGCCAACATTGGCTTCTATTCCGCCGCGCTCACTCACAACGATCGAACTGTGCCCGCGCACTTCGTTACGGTTGGCGGCCAGGCTGAAGGCGCCGCAGCACAGTTCGGGTCGCTGTTGGGTAAGTTTCCTGCCAAGAACTGCATCAAGGTAACCCAAACCTTACTCGGAATCTTCGAAGCCAAGAAGAACCCCGGCGAAGACTTCAACGGTTTTCTGGCGCGCACGGGCGTCGAACGATTGAAGGAGCTGCTGAAGCCACTGCAAGCGGTACCAAGCTTTGAAGACGACCCAACTTTCTACGAAGACTACGGCCACGAACACGTGCCGTTCGCTGTTCGCAAGGGCATCAAAGGCGAGTGTGCCGGTTCAACTGTGGCTGAGAAAGTACCGACGATCGGGATCGCACGTGAGTGGCTGGCGCAGGCTGACGCTTACGTCTATCACAAGGAGTATGAACAAGCAGTGCTTGCGGCATACGAAGCCGCGGCGGCTGCTGCACGCGTTCCGTTGTACCGGCGTCTGGTGGACCCATTCACTTCCGCTGAAGCCCTCTGGGAATTTGAGAATCTCTTCGTGTTGTCAGGTGAAACGGGAGGGCTCTGGCAAGATATTTCGGCGAACTTTGATTCGCTTAAGGCAAGAGCGTTGGAGATGGCTCGCCGTGGCGAAGTCGAGGATCGGGCCAACGCAACGCAAGAGATTCTTGCGCAAGCTCGCAGTTTCCTGAACTATTGCGAGCCCTTGTTGATTGCCGAGGCAATGTCCGTCGCATGAGAAGCGCTCTGGAAATCGGAGTACTCGTTGTTGGTCACGGCAGTCGTCGCCGCGAAGCGAACGACGACGTTCGCGACGCTGCGCAAGCAATCGCTCTATGTGGAGACTTTGCCGTTGTTGAGCCCGCATTCCTCGAGATCGAACATCCCAACATTAGTGAGGGACTCACACGACTAGTTGAGCGCGGCGCGAAAGAAATAGTGGTCCATCCATACTTCCTGTCACCAGGCAGGCACACGAGAGGAGATATACCAGTCGAAGTTCAAGCCGCTGCGGCTGAGCATCCGGGAATCAGGTTTCACATCAGTGAACCACTCTCGGCCCACCCGCTAGTGATTTCGGCATCAATCGAACGCATCCGTGAATCGATCTCGAGTGTAATGGTCGACAAAGAAGGAACGGATTCTACTGGTTATCAAGCAAAGCCGGGAACGGTGTACCTAGTCGGTGCAGGACCAGGCGATCCTGGTTTGTTAACTGTCAAGGCGCGCGACCTGATCGCGGCGTGCGATGTGATCATCTACGACTCTCTGGTCAATACCGACATCCTCAACTACGCCCGCGCCAATGTCGAACGTGTTTACGCCGGCAAGGTCGGTGGCGGCCGACAGACTCCGCAGGACCAGATCAATGTCGAGTTGATTGGGCACGCATTGCAAGGAAAGCGCGTGGTGCGACTTAAGGGCGGCGATCCGTTTCTCTTTGGACGGGGCGGCGAGGAAGCCGAGGTTCTCGCGGCCGCAGGTATCCCATTTGAGATTGTGCCGGGGATAAGTTCGGCACTTGCGGTTCCCGCGTATGCCGGAATT
Organism: Pyrinomonadaceae bacterium; assembly: GCA_036377375.1. Classification (GTDB taxonomy): domain Bacteria; phylum Acidobacteriota; class Blastocatellia; order Pyrinomonadales; family Pyrinomonadaceae; genus PSRF01. The sequence continues at coordinate 7,911 of DASUYO010000154.1, read as the reverse complement.
CCACTGACACATCGGGATTATTCGTCGTCAGTCACTGTATTGACAGGTGCGCGGGCAAACGACGAAGAGTTCAAGCGGAATCTGTTGTTGTCATCGCCTGCCGACACACTAGTCATCCTGATGGGAGTGAAGCATTTGCGCGAGATCGCTGGAGATCTCGTCGCTGCTGGCCGTTCACGTGAGACCCCAGTCGCAGTCATTCGTTGGGGTTCATGCGAAGGGCAACAAACGGTTTGCGGAACAATCGACTCGATCGCTGACGCTGCAGAGCAAGCGGAAATGCGTGCGCCTGCTGTGATCGTGATCGGTGAAGTGGTGAGGCTACGCGAACGTCTGCAGTGGTTTGAAGGTACCGTGAAGAGTTCGCTGTGGGAAGAGCGGGAACTCGTAGCCACTGCTTGAAAAGCTTCCATTGAATGATATCCGACAGTAGAGATCACTTCCCTTACTGAAAGCCGATGAAAGCATTGACGGGCCCAGCCATCAACTGACATAAATGTGATTCTCCAGGTTTAGCTCCGACAATTTTGCTGTCGAAAAGCCAGATCCAGCATACCCAAACAGCGGCATCAAGAGTGAAAGGCGCGCTTACCAAAAAGTAATCCTTTCAATTTATTCCTCGTTACGACATTTTTGTCGGGTTGACATCTGCTTCCAACGACAATGTCGGTTCACTTTGCCCCAGCGAGTTGAGCATTTTCCGCATTTCAGTTCGACAACTTCAATAATCACGGCCTCTTTGCTAATCAATCGCCAATTCTTTCTTCGTTGGCATAGTGATTGTTAGTCCCCGTCCTCAAACACAAGTCGTAACACCGTTAGGAGGATAGCTACGAATGTTTCAAAGAAAACTAACCATGGCCCAGAAATTCTCGCGATTGCGTAAACGCATGCGTGATCCTGAATGGCAACGCTATGGACGCCTGTTACTGCTTGGCAAACTGGCAGGCGTCGCGTTGCTGGCCGGAGGCATCGCCTTACTTCCAGACTTGTTTGGCATGAAGGCGTTTGCTGCGGATGGCGATCTCAAAGGTAACGATATTATCAATCCACTCAACACAGTCTGGACGCTTATTGCAGCGTTTCTCGTTTTCGGGATGCAAGTCGGCTTTACCCTACTCGAGGCTGGGTTTTGCCGTTCCCGTGAAACCGTCAACGTGTTGATGGAATGTATCGTCGACACCTGTCTTTGCGGCGTTCTCTTTTTCGCATTTGGGTTTGCTTTCATGTTCGGCCATGGCAACGGCTTCATCGGTTACACCTGGTTCTTCCTCCAGGGAGCTCCCGCGACGTACGAAGCCACCGGCGTTGCATTCCTGGCTTTCTGGCTCTTCCAGTTTGCGTTCGCCGACACCTGCTCGACTATCACGTCGGGGGCGATGATTGGCCGCACTAGCTTTGTGGGTGATTTGCTTTACAGTGTGGCAGTCTCCGGTTTTATCTATCCAATCATTGGTCACTGGGCCTGGGGACCAGATGGATTCCTGGCAACGATGGGCAGCGCAGGCAAATTCCTCCCATCGCTCGGGATGGGTTTTCATGATTTCGCCGGATCCACGGTGGTTCACACGATTGGTGGCTTTATCGCATTGGCAGGAGCGATTGCCCTTGGACCACGTCTGGGTCGCAAGTTCAAACGCGACGGTGGCGGTCCAATGCTGCCCCACGATCTGACAATTGCCGCCGCCGGCGGACTCCTACTATGGTTTGGTTGGTACGGATTCAATCCAGGAAGCACATTGTCGGCGATGGATTTTGAGGGCATCGGGCGCGTTGCCGCAAACACCACCTTGGCAGCATGTGCTGGCGGACTTACATCGCTGTTTTACGGTTACGTGTTGAGTAAGAAGTGGGACGTGAGCTTTACGATAAACGGTTTTCTCGCCGGGCTTGTGGGCATAACCTGTCCCTGCTACTGGGTCAGTCCACTCGGTTCTGTTGCTATCGGCGGAGCTGCCGGTGTATTGGTGATCCTTGGAATTGAATTGCTCGAACGCCTGCGGATTGACGATCCGATCGGGGCTGTGCCGGTGCACGGATTCTGCGGAATCTGGGGTACGTTGTCGCTTGGACTCTTTGCGTGTGGCCAATATGGTGTGACTGGTCCACTCGCGGCTGACAATTCCGCTCCCTTGACCGGGCTTTTCTATGGTGGTGGCTTGACGGTACTGAAGGCTCAGGCGATTGGAAGCTTCATAATGACAGTCGCGACGTTCTCAGTTGCGTTGGCCGTAATGTATGCCATTAAGGCGGTGAAACTGCTTCGCATCTCCTCCGAAGGAGAAATGCATGGACTGGATCTAACAGAGCACGGTATCTCAGCTTACCCGGAATACCTGATCTCTCCGGTGGCCAGGCCGGCTGGGATGATCGCTACGGAATCGGCTGGACTTGCCCGTGTTCCCATCTCGCAGTTCAGCGCTAGCGAATTACCTTGAAGTTGAAGGAGAGCTCAATGAAAAAAGTCGAAGCGATCATCCGCCCGCACTTGTTGGATGCAGTGCGTAATGCTTTGCACGAGGTAAACGTAACGGGCATGACGATCAGCGAGGTCCAGGGTTACGGGCGTCAGAAAGGTCACACCGAAACCTATCGCGGCACTGAGTATCAGATCGAGTTCATCCCGAAGATCAAAATTGAAGTAGTTGTTTCGGAAGAGATTGAAGACTCGGTTGTGGAAGCCATTATGAAAACGGCCCGGACAGGGAAGTTTGGCGACGGGAAGATTTTCATAATCGGGTTGGATGACGTGATCCGCATCCGCACCGGCGAACGTGGCGAGGCCGCATTGTAAGCCACAAAAAGCCACACAATCTATCCACAGATTACACAAATTTGATCTAAAGAATCCGTGCAATCTGTGGATAATTTTGTGCCTCTTTGAGGGTAAACTGTTGGTCCCGGTTCGACAGCTTCTCCATCATTGCTTCTTCAAGCGTCCGCATCGCTTCTTCAGAAAGTCTGACGCCATTTGCGTCAGTCACGTAGAAAACATCAAACGCGTCGCTCTTCTCGGTGCTAATTTTGGCGTAGGTGATCTCAAGTCTCAGTGCGGTTGCCACGCTGGCGATCTTGTAGGCCAGCCCAACCTCGTCCGAAGCACGTACCTCAACCACAGTTGCTGCCTGGGTGACCTTGTTATCGCAAGCCACATGAGCCAGCTTCTTGTGACGAGTGTTAGTTGGTACGACTCGCTGGCGTGGACGTGGCGCATGCTTCGTCCGCCACTTCTCCACCAATGCCGCGACATTAGTTTCTCCTGCAATAGCAGCCCGCAGCGCTTGTTCGATCCTTAACCATCTGATTTCTTCGACTGCCGTGTGTGTTGCTGCATTGCGCAAGATAAATACGTCGATCGCAATTCCGTCTTCACGCGTGTTTATCTCCGCCCTGAGAATCTCTACGCCATGTATAGTCAATGTTCCGGCGATATCTGCGAACAAGCCGTGGCGATCGCGGGCGCAGATTGTTAGTTCAGTGATGGTTTTTCCGTGCTGCACCCAGTTGCAACGAAAACTGTCCGTGTCGAGGCCGTCAATTAAACGCAGATGTTGTGCTGCTGCTGCCGGCGTAGCGGTGCGCAAATAACGATCGGGAAGCAGCGCGAGGTGTCGTTCGACGACGCTGCGAGGAAACTTGCCGGCGAGCCCGCTCAGAACGTTCTCTTTCAACTCCGCCTGTTGTGCCGGTCCGCGCGCTGCAGTCTCCGCCTCAACGAGGTGACTTCGTGCACGCTCGTAAAGGTCCCAGAGAAGATGACCTTTCCACTCGCTCCAGACCCCCGGACCTACGCCATTCATGTCTGAGTAGGTCAGCAGCAACAACATGTTCAGCTGATCGACTGTTGTCATCTCGGCCGCGAATTCGATGGCTACGTGTGGTTCGGTTAGATCTCGGCGCTGAGAGATGTGAGCCATAGTTATGTGATGCGCAACGAGCGAGACGACTTTGGCAGCCTCGTGTTTGCTGAGTTGTAGCCTGCTGCATATTCGTTCCGCGATCCTCACGCCACGAGGAACGTGGCCGGGCCCCTGACCCTTACCGATGTCGTGTAGCAAAAGAGAAAGATACAAAAGAGCTGGATCGTTTATCTGGTGAAAGACCGAACGTAGATTGGCCCGGCGACTGTCCTCACTGTTATTCAATTCGTCCAGGGCATCGACAACCCTGAGCGTGTGTTCGTCAATCGTGTAGTGGTGATAGAGATCGTGTTGAATGAGCAGACTGATCCGGCCAAACTCAGGCAGATATCGTCCCAGAAAACCGACCTGATGCATCAGCCTCAGGACGTGACCCACGCGCCCATGACGTCGCAGCAATTTGAGAAACTCATTGGATACTTCGGCAGAACCACGGAATTTTCTATCGATCGAACCGAGGTTATTTCGAATTGCTTCTGTAAGATTGTGTCCAAGCGGTACCTTCGCGGCTTGAGCCAGAGCGAACGCATCAAACATCAAGAGTGGATTCGCGGCGAAATAAGTCAGGTCGCCCTCGATCTGAAGCTTTCCATTGTCGATTGAGAAAAGTTCGTTAAGTGAAACTCGGCGGTGCCTGAAAGTCCAACGCGACGGGCGTTGGTCGCCTTCAACCACACGCGTCATCACGGCGTCCGCAACGAGATAAAGGTCCAGCGCGCGTTTGTAGTAGTCGCGCATAAACTTTTCGGAGGCTTCCAGCTGGGAATCCGAACTGTAACCAAATGCACGCGCCAACGCAGGCTGTAAATCAAGTGAGAGACGATCAGTCTTGCGACCTGAAAGCAAGTGGGTCTGATAGCGAACGCGCAGTAGAAAATCATAGGCGCGCTCGGTAACTTCCCGTTCTTCTTCCGAGATCAGATTTTGATCTCGGAGGTCGTTGAGGGTCTCGCATCCGTATTTCCCGTAGGCAATCCAAATCGCGCTGTGCAGATCACGTAGACCTCCGGCGCTCTCTTTCACGTTGGGTTCTTGTAAACAAACGACGTCCCCAAACGTTGTGTACCGCTCGGCACGTTCTCGAAGAACTGCTTTGATAAGAGTTTGGCTTTGTTTGCGGCGGTCGCGTTCCACGGCACCCGTAAGACAGTCGTAGACGGAAGCGCTGCCGGCGAGCAGTCGAGTATTGGTCAACGCCGTTGCCAGATGCACATCCGAACGACTGGCGGAAACGCACTCTCTAACAGTGCGAAAACTATGACCAACACTCAGCCCCGCATCCCACAGCAGGCGCAACATACCTTCGACCGCTTCTTGTACCTGTGCGGTGCGGATGCCAGTGTGTATGAACAGAAGGTCGAGATCAGAAAAGGGGGCCAGCTCTCCGCGACCATACCCACCGAGTGCCACCACAGCGAAAGCGCTCTTTGCCTTTTCCAGCGTGCTGAGGTTCTGGGAAGGTAATCCCGCATCACGAAATGCATGCTGCACGACGACGTCCAGCGCAAAGCAACGAGCCTCGGACAACCAACGTCCGGCGGCCCCGCCTCGGATTGCGATTCGCAGGCGTTCATCTTCGAGTCTTAGGAAACGGCGTAAACGGTGAGCGGCTATGGCTGGATCGAATGGAGCGGTTAAGGCCAGACGCCGGGCCGCGTGTTCGCAGACTTTTTCCCGGTAGGTTCGCATCGAGTCATCGGATGGCAAGACGTGTACCGCGTCGTCGGTAGAGAATTGCGAGATTTACGATACACGCGAACCGGAAGAACCTACAAAATTGTCATCTTCGGTTATGGGTCCTTCAAAATTGTCGTCAGGCGAGTTTGGGCCTCGTGTCTAATTTGGATTTCTCTTTGCAGTCTCTGTGTTCTCTGTGACTCTGTGGTTATAGGAACAAACCGAACAACAACCACAGAGACACAGAGAACCACAGAGACTGCACAGAGAAGAGTTCTTGAGTGATGCTTTGGATTGGCCTCGTACATTTTTGCGGCGACAGTAAACTGATCCGACAGAATTGTCGGCGTCCCGAGTGCTCTTACGCCCACGTATCAGCATTTCTTCCTGCAAAACTCAACAACTGCTCATCATCACACCAATGGCACGATTCTTGAAATGTGATCTCGCAGCAATCAGAACTCGATACCTGGTTTGATTAGCGATTCATCGCGAGTGCGATGGTCTGGAAAATTACATGGCCCATCTGTCCTGGCTTTGCCGGCGCGGAACAGATAGGCCACTGACATCGTCCCTTTAGGAGACGATATGGAGCAACATACATCATGCTCAAATCGAAAGCAATGCAGTGGGCGTTCAGCGCCCTCTGCGTGGTTACGTTTGCCTCGAGTATCGTCAAAGCACAGTCGACACTATTCAATATCCCGTCAACTGACGTCGTTGCGACTAAGAAGGTTTACGTTGAGTTTGACTACATCAGTCACCTGGAATCGTTCCAGAGAGGAGGTTTCCACGCCTACGTACCGCGCGTGGTCGTCGGCGTCGCAAAGAAACTCGAAGTCGGCGCTAATGTCGCGTTTCTCGATGCGCTGGCTCCCGATCAGCCAGTGGAGTTGCAGCCAAACCTTAAGTACCAATTTTACCACAATGAAGGGAACGGAGTGGCTGCAGCAGCGGGCGGCATTCTCTATACCCCGATAGCTAACCGAACGGGAACAGACACGTTCGGTTTGCTCTACACGACAGTTAGCAAAAAGATCAAAGGTGATCATGGGCCGCGAGTAACAGGTGGCGGCTATGGGTTGGTGGGACGAGCAAACGGAAATGGATCAGAAGGTGGTGCAATTGTTGGTTATGAACAGCCGCTACATCCGCGAGTGAGCTTCGTTGCGGATTGGCTCAGCGGGAAAAATCGGTTTGGTTATGTCACCCCTGGTTTCTCGATTGTCGTTACCAAGAGCAGCGCGTTCTATGCCGGCTACACGATTGGCAACGTCGGCAGAAAGAACAATGCGCTCTTCTTGTACTACGGCATCACGTTCTAACACTGTCTTTTCAAGTCTCAGCGAGCAGTACCCTGCACTGCTCGCTGAGTGCAGGACCAACAGGAGGAATAAACCAACTAAGAAAGGAGAAAACGAACAACGCCATAGCTTCATTCATGCATGTCATGGACGGCATCGATTAGTGCAATCGTCACGAATCGACTCCGTCCATGGCCTTCTCGCGTGTTCAGCGTTTTCTCTGTGTTCGAGGCAATTTCAATCTTTCGTTATCAAAAGGAAGGACAATTCATGAGTGTAAAGGACGTACTTAAGTTCGCGGCTGATGAAAACGCGGCCTACGTGAATGTTCGCTTCACGGATTTGGTGGGGGCCTGGCATCACCTCACTTTCCCGATTGATGAACTTTCAGAAAAGTCATTTGACGAGGGCTTTGGTTTCGACGGTTCCAGTTTACGCGGTTGGGCGTCGATCCATGAGTCAGACATGTTGCTGGTGCCGGATGCTTATCGTTACTGGATCGATCCGTTCATGTCGGAAAAGACGCTCTGTCTCGTGGCCGACGTCGTCGATCCAATCACGAAAGAAGGTTACTGGCTGGATCCTCGCGGCGTCGGCCGCAGAGCGGAGAGCTATTTGAAGTTCACTGGAATTGCCGACACCGTGTACTTCGGTCCTGAAGCTGAGTTCTTTGTCTTCAACGACGTTCGTTTCCAAAATGATGGACACTCAGCAGGATTCTCAATCGACAATCCCGAAGCGATCTGGAATACGAATAGTCAGAACGGCAATTCAAACCTCGGTTACCACATTCGCAACAAGGAAGGCTACGTGCCTCTGCCTCCGCTCGACACGTTGCAGGACTTTCGCGGTGAAGTCGCGAACGAGTTGAAGAAAGCGGGTATCCACGTCGAATGTCACCATCACGAAGTTGCCACTGCGGGTCAATGTGAGATCGATTTCCGTTACTCAACACTGATTGGAACTGCCGACAACCTCCAGATTTTCAAGTACACAGTTCGTAACGTTGC
>DASUYO010000153.1:0-5187 GCA_036377375.1 Pyrinomonadaceae bacterium | reverse complement strand
GGCTCAATGTATCTGCGGTTCCGACGTCTCCGCTCCCGCCTCCAAAAAATCGAAATCACAGCCTTTGTCCGCCTGCGTAACGTGCGCCGCATATAGCGCGCCGAACCCACGTTCGTAGGGCGCCGGCCGAGATTTCCAGCTCGCGCGTCGGTAGGCCAATTCATCATCATTGACGCACAGTTCTAATTTGCGGGCCGCAACATCCAGCTCAATCAAATCTCCATCGCGCACCAGCGCCAAAGGTCCACCGATGAACGCCTCTGGCGAAACGTGCAGCACGCAGGCGCCGTAGGCAGTACCACTCATTCGCGCGTCTGAAATACGAACCATGTCGCGTACACCCTGGGCCAGCAGCTTTCGTGGTATCGGCAACATTCCCCATTCAGGCATGCCCGGGCCGCCGAGTGGCCCCGCGTTTTGCAACACCAGCACAGAATCACGATCCACGGGCAGAGCTTCATCGTCGATGCGCGCCACCAGATCATCGTAGTCCTTGAAAACAACGGCCGGTCCCACATGTTTCAACAAGCGCCGTTCCGCGGCAGTCGGTTTTATGACTGCACCATCCGGCGCGAGGTTGCCATAAAGGATTGCGGTCCCGCCTGAACTAGAAACAGGATGGTCCAGCGAGCGAATAACTTTGTCGTTAAAGACCCGCGCCGTCTCAAGGCTGCGCTCAAGAGTTTCTCCAGACACTGTTAACGCGTTGAGGTCGAGGAGATCTCCGATCTGTTTCAGCAAGGCCCGCAGACCGCCGGCGTAATAAAAATCTTCCATCAGGTATTCGCCGGAAGGACGAATATTCGCAATCATTGGCGTGTGCTGTGATATTTCGTCAAACTTCCGCAATTCAAGACGAATGCCGGCGCGTCCGGCCAGAGCCACGAGGTGAATGATGGCGTTGGTCGATCCGCCAATTGCCATGTCAGCGGTGATCGCATTTCTGAACGAGGCATCGGTCAGAATGTCGCGCGGCTTCAGGTCGTCCCAAACCATCTCGACAATTCGTCGCCCGCAGCTTGTTGCCATACGCGCATGATTCGCATCTACCGCCGGAATCGAAGAAGCGCCGGGCAACGTTAGTCCGAGCGTTTCTGCCATTGCCGTCATCGTGGATGCTGTGCCCATTGTCATGCAATGGCCCGGACTACGTGCGATGCCATCCTCCAATTCGGACCACTCACAATCACTAATGTTTCCCGCGCGCTTCTCTGCCCAGAATTTCCAGACGTCGCTGCCGCTGCCCAGCACTTCTCCGTTCCAGTTGCCGCGCAACATCGGTCCGGCAGGAAGATAGATTGCCGGCAAGTTCATACTGATCGCGCCCATCAACAAGCCGGGTGTTGTCTTGTCGCAGCCACCCATCAGCACCACACCATCAATCGGTTGACTGCGAAGCAGTTCCTCCGTCTCCATGGCGAGAAAGTTCCGATACATCATCGGACTCGGCTTCATGTAGGTTTCGCTGACTGACATTGCCGGGAGCTCAACAGGAAAACCACCCGCCTGCCAAACACCACGTTTCACTTCTTCAGCCCGAAGACGAAAATGGCTGTGGCAGGTGGCCAGGTCGCTCCACGTATTGATGATTGCGATGACGGGTTTTCCCTGGAAATCTTCGAGCGCGTAGCCCATCTGTTTGGCGCGCGAGCGATGACCAAACGACCGCACGTCGTCGCCGCCAAACCACCGATGACTGCGAAGTTGATCCGGAGTTTTCGTCATCTCGACATCTATATTTCCACTTCTGCCGAAATCAAAAACCAATAAGCCGCCATTCCCACGACTAACACCCCCCCTACTAATCCAAGTGCTAGAGCAAAAGAGCCGCTGGCCTGAACGATGAAACCAGTGAGCGCGGGAGCAAGTATCCCTCCAAGATTCCCGCCAAAGTTCTGAATGCCTGAGACCGTGCCCACGATCTTCTTGTGGCAAACGGCCTGCGTCAAAGTCCACGTATTAGGTGAGCAGATGCCGAGCCCACACAACGAAATGGTCAACAACCAAACGGCAGTCATTTTATCGCTCACTAATCCAGCCGGCACGATCAAACAGCCGACGGCAAGTCCGATGAGAATAAAAATCTTCCGGACCAGTTTCTCTTCGCGCCCTTGTCTGACCAACCAGTCGCTCAGCAATCCTGAAACAATGATGATCGCCGACATGATAAGAAATGGTGCCGCGCTATACAGTGCCATCTCATTGTCTGTGAAGCCTCGTTCCTTCGTGAGATAGCGTGGTAACCAGGTGATGAACACAAACCAGGCATAGTCGTAAGCGAAAAAGCCGAGAAAGATCCCGAAGACGCTTCTCCTTCTCAACAAAGCAAGCCCATCAATAAAAGAAGCTGTTTTCTCTGTAGTAGCTTTCCGTTCGGTACCAGACGTGGTTTCCCACCTCGTAAGGAATTTCCACCAGGGGAACAGCCAGATCATCGGTATCAATCCGATCACGATGAAAAAGAGCTTCCAACTGTAACGAGCGAGGAAGTAGGCGCCGACAATACTGCTGAGCGCAGTGCCTAGCCGAACACCAGTCAGATAGATTGCGGTTACCGTGCCGCGCTCTTGCTGCTGAAACCAATTCGCTACCGCTCGAGACGAAGCGGGAAAAGATATTGCTTGTCCGGCGCCGAGTGCTACCCGCAAACCAATTAGCGTAGCAAAACTGTTGACGAAGCCAGTGCAGGCACAGGTGAGCGACCAGAAAACGAAGCCCAGCGAGTAAGCTCTTTTGACGCCGAACCGATCGACCAACCAGCCGGAAGGAACCTGCATCAAGGAATAAACCCAGAAGAACCCAGAGAGCAATACGCCGACACTTGCTTCCGACAACTGAAGATCAGTCGTCATTGACGAGGATTTCGCGGCGACGGCAACGCTTAGCGCGCTACGATGCGCGTAGCTAATCAGCATCGCGGTGAACAGAAGCACAAGCAGCCACCAACGCTGTGGTGAATCTTTTAAGGTAGCCACTCGTAGATTCTTTCTTCCACTAAAGCTACCTCTCGCCCAATCTCACCCGTAACAAGCGGCTCACGGTTCTCCAAAACAGCCCGCGCAAAATCGTCAATCAACGGTTGATGAATATTCTTTGCATTGGGATGCGCTTCAGTTCGCTCGCCCGCGCCACTCAACACTCGCATCGTTCCCTCATTCAAAACAGAAATGTGAATCGAACCATTCGAGCAAAACAGATCGAAAGTATCCTGCGGTTCTCGCGCTGCATGAGTTACAGTCAAGCTTCCACACATTCCTCCTTCAAACTGGAAGACCGCCGTGGCAACGTCTTCCACTTCTCGTTCAAAGAATGCGTTGCCCAATGTCGCCTTAACGTCTCTGACGCAACCAAATATATCCAGTAATACCTCTATGCGGTGGCAACCGAAATCAAACATCGGCCCGCCACCAGAACGATCTTTCCTGATTAGCCACGAACGCGCATCAGATACTTTCGGATCAAACCACTCGAATGCGTTGACTTGAACAATGATCGGCACGCCGAGTTCGCCTGAATCGACTAACTCTTTCACACGGCGCACAACAGGATAGAAATGCCGGTAGTAAGCAACACCCAGCTTCACGTTGTTGGAGCGGCAGGCCGCAATCATCCTATTGCACTCAGCGACATCGAGTGCCATTGGCTTTTCACACAACACGTGTTTGCCTGCCTCAGCAGCCGCGATTGTTTGTTCAGCGTGCAAGTGGACCGGCGTGGCGACGTAGACAGCTTCGATCTCATGGTCCAACAGCAACTGTCGCAGGTCCGAGTACGACCGCCGAGCACCGAATTCGCCGGCGAACGACTCTGCCAGTTGTGCCTTTGCCCTGCTGACAGAGATCAGCTCGCATAGTGGAGAGTCGCGCAATGCAGGGGCGACGCGCTTTCGCGAAATGTCGCCACAACCGATGAGGCCCCATCTGACTTTCGACACACTCACAAAAACCTCCGGCCGTCATCTGTGTAATCTGTGGATAAGGCCCGAGCCACAGGAGCCAATTCTTCAATCTGTTCATTATTCAAGGCCGAAACATAAGGCACGATCGCTCCTGTTTTGGCGATTGCAGCCAATTCAGTCGCATGATGCAATACTCGCGCTGGCCCCCAGGCATCGCGCAAGTCTTCGAGCGGCAGAAATCGAGCGCGCAGATTCGCTGCGGCGTCGAAATCTTCGCGCTCACAAGCCTCAAACAACATTTGACTCAACCGCGGCGCGATGCATCCTGATCCGGTCGTAAAGCCAGGTAGCTTCCAGTCGCGTAGGTGAACCAATGCGGGTCGTTCGCCAATACCACTGATAACGTGCCGTCGATCCACGCGCGCAAGTAGAGCCTTGAGATACGCATCTTCCGACGGATCTTCTCGAACCACTGCATACTTGATTCCAAGACAAATGCCATCGTTAACCAAACGTGCAACTGCGTCGAGACCTGCATTCTTGTCAGATCCAAAATTGGTTTCATCTTTGAGGTAGACGATGAGTTTAGCGCGGCCTACTGCGGCAATCTCACGATACCCGCGTTCAAGACCAGCGGCGTCGCGTGGATCACCACAAGGCAAAATCATCGCGCAGGTGAAGCGGTATTTACGCAGGATTGCTGCTTGCTCCAACGCACATCTGTAGGAAGGGCCAATGCTCGGAATCACCCAGAGCTCGTTTGACAATCCACTGAGCCATTCCGCGAGAGCTTCAAATTCAGCCAGCTCGATGTCATAGAGAAATGCATTACCGCCGTAGATAAGCCTGGAGAGCCCACCGCTGGAGATGTGTTTGACGATCCGCTCGTTCTCGGTAAAGTCCATTGACCGCGCGGCGTCGTTTCTTCTGGCCAGTGGCGGCACAGCGAAAACACCGCGGAGATCTTCGAGGTTCCCTTTCATCCCAGACTGTTACCTTCGACTGAGTGTTTAAACAAATTGATTCACACCCTCCTGCCGTTGCCACAAGGAAGCACAAAAAGCACAAAAGCCAGCAAAATCATTTGTGCTCTTTGTGCCTTTTTGTGGCTAAAGACTTATTACGCTGATCTGCGATCGTCTTGAACGTTGTCCGACATCTCTTCTGACGTAAAGTCTTGCTCAGCTTGTATCAAGTGTTCGCTCATCAGGGCGCTGGCGGCTTGTGGATCCCGCGCGCGAATCGCGCGATAGATCCTGCGATGCATATCGACAGACCGCTTGAGGTCG
>DASUYO010000152.1:0-3343 GCA_036377375.1 Pyrinomonadaceae bacterium | reverse complement strand
GTCGTAACTGACATCGCCGATGGTGAAAGCGACATGCTTTCCGTCAGGCGAGACTTGCGGATCTCCGACGCGCCGAACTCTGAGCAAATCTTCGATTGTGTAGGTTCGGGTTTGCGCTGCGGCGAAGGAGCAGAAAGCAACTAACGAAACGGCAAGGGCGGCAACAAAACGCTTCATGGGTATTCCTCGAGCAAAATGGATTTTGAATCTGCTGGGAAAGCGTGATTATTATTGCATCAAACCGCTGCATTGAGCCACCGATGAACGCAGGCAAAGGCGGATAGCACACTGATTCATATGATTCGTCGTGTCATTGTTGCCGTCCTGAGACTCGCGCTGAGAATCTATTTCCAGCGTATCGAGGTCACAGGTACCGAGCACGTTCCGCTCAAAACTCCCGTCATTTTCGTGCTCAACCATCCCAACGCCCTCGTGGATCCGGTGTTTCTTCTGTGCCTGGCACCCCGGCCGGTCTCGTTTCTCGCCAAAGCTCCGCTATTTCGCATGCCCGTCATTGGCTACTTGGTGAAGGCACTCGATTCGTTGCCGGTTTACCGACGACAGGACGAAGGCCAGGACGTCACGAAAAACCAGGAGACATTCATTGCCGCACGAAGACTCCTGGCGCGAGGTGGCACGATCGGAATCTGTCCCGAAGGCGTCTCGCATGATGAACCGGGTCTAAAACCGATCAAAACCGGCGCAGCACGAATCTCGATCGCGGCAGTTTCGACCGGCGAAGTGTCAGGTTTAAAGATCGTGCCTGCTGGTCTTTACTACACGTCGAAAACAAGATTTCGCAGTGACGCACTGCTGTACTTCGGAAACCCGATCGACGTTGAGCCTGTGACGCTCGAAGCCGACGGCACACCGCCACGCGACGCCGTGCGTCACTTGTCCAGCCAGATCGAGCAGGCGCTTCGCGAAGTTATTCTCGACGCCAAACATGAAGAGGAGCTGCAAACGACAGCGCGCGCCGAACGGATCTTTTCGTCAGCGTCAAACAATGGCGCGGGAGAGAGCCTGAAAGCAGAGCTTCGTTTGCAGCAAAGATTCATTAGAGCCTATTCGATCTTGCAGTCGCGCCAGCCGGAGCGCTTGCGCCGGCTCGAACTGAGAATGATGCGATTCGAAGAGGAGCTCAGCCAGGCGGGCGTCGATCCCGACGAGTTGTCACCGCCCGGATCGACAATGAAGGTGTTTGCAGCCATCGTGAAGAGATCGATTCTATTTCTCCTCATGCTTGGACCAGCACTCATCGGCACGATCGCGCACTATCTCGCCTACAAACTCGGTGGTTTCCTCGCAACGCGTATTTCACGTGACTCAGACGACGTGATCTCAACCGTAAAGATCATCTCTGCAATGCTTTTGTTTCCACTCACGTGGATCGTTTTGACAGTTCTGGCGTACATCTACTTTGGCTGGGTGCTGGCGCTTGTCACACTTGTCGTGATTCCCGTGTGTGGTTATGTTGCGATCGTGTTTTTCGAAGAGTTGGACAAGTCAATCGCGGGACTGCGCGTGTTGACGTTCTTTCTCGTGAGAAGACGTTTTTTTGTGAGGCTGTTGGCCGAACGAAACGCGATTAGAGACGAGATCGTCGCGCTGGGCAAAGAAACTCCAACTGCGAGTGAATAGATTAGGATTGGAGAGCAAGCGCGGTCGTAGAACGGGGGCTTGCTGGGCGCGAAGCGGAGCTAATTACTTTTTGCGCGTTTTGCTCTTGGAAGTCCTGCTGCTCGACTTCTTCTTACCAGTGCTGCGGCCACTGCTGCGACTGCCACTTCTCACGGATCTTCCTTTGCGCCCTTCGCTCACTAGCTTTCCAGCTTCCATTAGCTGCTCGTAAGCTCCACGAACAACATTGCGAGCGACGTTCAGGGTGTCGGCAAGTTCGCGTTCACTCGGGAGCAAGGTTCCCGCTGCCAGCGCTCCCGCGTCGATCAGCGAATTAATCTGTTCCCGAATCTGCCGGGTCATTGACTCCGGTCTCTTTCGGTTGACACGAACGTTGAGTCTCGTAGTCATCGTTAACTCCCTTCAGTATGGGTTCAAATTGTGGGGGTTCAATATGGATTCTATGCAGCGAGAATAGGAGTGTCAAACAAGTTTTCTTTTCAATATGAAAAGGTTAGACCACCGTGAACTTGTTGTGATAGTGCGCTAGCGAGAAGGCATAATTAGACCATGTTTGCGGAGGATCTCGACCGTACGGTCCAACGGAAGCGCTTCGACGGTTTTTCCCCTGCCGGAGGTCGTGGTGGCCCTAAACAGTGAGTTGTAAATGGCCTCTTCGGTGGCTTCAATTACGGCGAGAAAGAGTGGAGACATCGCGTCGTTGGAGAGAGTTTTGATATTGCGCGGTGTGTTTCGCTCGTTTTGATTCAGAGTTTTGACTCGCACATCGGCTGCGGTTGAGAAGGCGATGGCATAGTCGCCGCTGCCGTTACTGCCTGCGGCTCCAGTCCGAGCAAGGCCCATCATTGCACGGGCCGCCATGCGGTTTAGATTCCTGGCATCGAGAGGTGCGTCAGTCGCGATTACGATGATTACTGAGCCATCGGGAGTGCTGGTTGGTCCGGCAAGCTCGTCCTTTAAATAATAACGGCCCAACTCGCGGCCCACCGGCGCACCGTTGATCGTTAAAATACCGCCGAAGTTAGTCTGAACTAAGACCCCAATCGTGAAACCACCAAGCCGCACCGGAAGTTTGCGCGACGCCGTGCCGATGCCGCCTTTGAAGCCGAAGGCGACCGTTCCCGTACCGGCTCCGACGCAGCCTTCCGCAACTGCGCCACTCTTCGCGCCTTTGATAGCGGCGAAGACGTCATCACGTGAGATGTGACGGCCGCGGATGTCGTTGAGATAGCCGTCGTTCGTTTCAGCGACGAGGGGATTGATCGATTGCACATCTTCGTTGCCGGGAAGTGCGAGCATGTAGTCGATCAGGAAGTCGGCGACGCGAGGCACGCTCAAGGTTGAAGTCAAAAGTATCGGTGTTTCAATTTCGCCCAACTCGTTGACCTGCGTTGATCCGGCGAGTTTGCCAAAGCCGTTTCCGACGAAGACGGCGCCTGGTACCTTTTCACGAAATAGATTGCCGCCGTGTGGGAGAATCGCGGTAACTCCGGTGCGGACGTTGTCGCCACGGACCAGGGTTGTATGGCCAACAAGCACTCCGTCAACATCTGTGATGGCATTGAGCGGACCCGTCGGAAGGACGCCGACGGTTATGCCCAGCTCACGCGCACGCGGTCTGTTTTGTGTGTTGGCGGATGATGCCATTACGGAAATAAAAATAAGAACACAGATTACACGGATCATATTAGGATTTAGCTTC
>DASUYO010000151.1:0-15012 GCA_036377375.1 Pyrinomonadaceae bacterium | reverse complement strand
GTAGATCACAAAACGTGTGAGATTCATTCGCGCCACACCCGCCGGAAACGCGATGAACGTGCGAATCGCGGGCAACAAACGACTCACGAACACGATGATCTCACCGTACTTCGCAAACCAGCGATCAGCGATATCCAGATCGTGACGCGACAGCAAAATGTATCGTCCATACTTCTCGATAAACGGCCGCCCGCCATACATCCCGACCCAGTAAGCCACTAACGAACCAACCACACAACCAACCGCACCCGCAATCGCAACCGCCCAAAGATTCAGCTCGCCCGTCGAAACAAGATAGCCCGAGAACGGCATGATGATCTCCGAAGGAAGCGGTATGCATGCCGACTCGATGGCCATTAGAAGAACAATGCCCCCGTAACCAAGTGCGGAAATCGTGGCGACGATAAAATGGGAAAGGATCGTGATGATTTTCGCGATCATATTTCGAGTAAGTTACCGAACAGCGCGTAATCGCGCTTGCCTGGAATTTAGCTTAGTTCAGAGTTCAAGCTTTAGCTTGCTAATGACAATCACAACCCTCTCCTCAGAAACAGCAGCCTAAAGGCTGAACTCTGAACTAAGCTAAATTCCGGGTGATTACACCACCGTTACCTGTCGGTCCAGCCGTGCTGGCCAATCAATGGCACGAAAGCACATCCGCCATGGTCTTCTTCTTTTCGTCCTTGCTCGGTTTTAATTACTCGAATCAATCGCTGGCTCTCACGCGATTCACCAACAGGAACAACCAGGCGACCACCAATCTTCAGTTGCGCTATCAACGGTTCGGGAACGGTTGGACCACCCGCGGCGACCAGAATTCCATCGTAGGGTGCATTCGCTGCCCAACCCAGTGTGCCGTCAAAACATTTCACAGTCGCGTTGTAGATTCCGATTTCGCGGATTCGCGCCTGTGCCTCACGCGCAAGATCGCCGATTCGTTCAATTGCATAAACCTGTGCAGCAATCATTGATAACACCGCAGTTTGATAACCGGAACCTGCGCCGATCTCCAGCACTCGACTGTTCTCGTCAAGCTCGAGGAGTTCGGTCATCTTCGCGACGATGAAAGGCTGCGAGATTGTTTGGTTGGCACTGATTGGCAGCGCGTGATCGCCGTAGGCGCGGCTCTGCAACGCTTCAGGCACGAACAAATGACGAGGAACATTGCGCATCGCGTTGAGCACTCGCGGATCGCTGATGCCATAATGCTCGCGCAGACGCGCGACCATGCGCTCTCTCGGGATGGAAAATGCCTGGAATGAACCGGAGCGATGTTTGTTTACTGGCTGCACCGGAAGCGAATTTTTGGTTGTTCAACTCTTTTGGAGCAGTTCCGAGTCTCTCAGATAGTTCCAGCTTTCGATCGCCGTCAACGCCTGATGGTCTGTCATGTCGCTGCGAAGCGGTGTCACAGACACGTAGCCGGCTTTCACCGCGTGATAGTCGGTGCCCTCAACCGAATTCACATTGAAATACTCTTCGCCAATCCAGAAGTACGGTTTGCCGCGGGGGTCGATGTGTTCCGTGATCACCGGTCGTGCGTTCTTGATGCCCTGCCTTGTTACCTTGACGCCTTTGATTTCGCCGGGAGGCAAGTTGATATTCAAAAGCGTGCCTTCGGGTAGACCTTCTTCCAATACCTTACGCACTGCTACGACTGCGAAAGCCGCTGCTTCCTGGAAGTCGAAATTATCGCGCGCTACGAGGCTCAAAGCCAGACCAGGCACGCCCAGGATCGTCGCTTCAAGTGCACCGGCGACTGTGCCGGAGTAAGTGGCATCGTCCCCGAGATTGCCGCCGTGATTGATTCCGGAGACGCAGATGTTTGGTCGTTCGTCTTCAGAAAGGATCTTGTTGAGAGCGAGTGTCACGCAATCGGTAGGTGTCCCATCGATTGCCCAGTGACGCTGGTCGAGCTGGCGGATGCGAAGCGGACGCGCCAGCGTGAGACTGTGAGACGCGCCACTCATTTCCGAAGCAGGTGCCACGACATAGACGTCACCCAAAGGCTTCAGAGCGTCTTCGAGCTTGATGAGCCCATCGGAATGGATACCGTCGTCGTTTGTAAGAAGGATTCGAGTCATACAAACCACCCCTTGCACACTCCAGTTTTGGCGGCTCGCTCACTCAGGAGCGTCCGATTCTGACCTTATTGAAGACGGCTGGTGAGATAAGACTACGGCCTGGAGTCGTGCAGGAGATAACTTAGTCGCGAGGGATGCGCATGCGGCCCTTCTTCTTATTGCGCTTGCGGGCCAGCGCCGACTTCAATTTCGCCTTCTGACCGGGGGGAATAAAAAACGCGTGCTTCTTCGCGTCTTTGATGATCTCCTCGGTCATCACTTTGCGCTTAAAGCGGCGCAACGCGCTTTCAATCGATTCGCCCTGATTAACAGTAACTATTGCCATTCGTTCTCTGCTTTCCCTTTCATTAGATCCTTTGCAGGCACGCTATTTAACCATAAAAACCATCAAACGCACAAAAGTATAGGTCCTATATTGGCTATAGGACCTATACCGTTCCTCCTGTGGCAAAAATTCAATTAAACCAGCACAGCCTCGGCCGGTTCTTCTTTCGTCCGGCTCAATCCTTTGATCTGGACTGGCTTATCAGCTTCCTTGGTGTTGAGCTGTTTCTTCAACACCATCTCCTGATAAAGCTTGCGCATCATTACCGCTTCCTCGTGCGCAGTCTTGGGGCCTTCCATCTGCGGCTTGTTCGGCCGCGTCAGGTCGACTTCGTTTAGAATCAGGCCGTGGGTCTTGTCGGAAAGCTCCACGTTACGCCCACCCGCAAAAATTTCATGGCGGCCGTGCTCCTGGTACCACTTCGCGACGGTCGCGTTCTGGTGCATGTTCTCGATGATGTTTCTCCAACCGATGCCCGTATTGTAGGCGCAGAAGGAGATCTCACCTTCCTGTGTGCCGTAAGGAATGATGCACATTTCCGTACGGCGGAAGTCGTAATTGAAGAGATCCTGGAACCACATTCCGGCAATAAACAGGAAGTTCCAGCGATCTGAACGACGCTTCTGGATATCGCCTGAACTGCGGTTGCCGTCGACTCGGCCGTAGTCCTTCCCGGTCAAGCCAAATGACTTGTCAAACTTCTTAAAGAGCTGGTAAAGCGAAAACTGAGACGGCGCCTTATATGGACTGTAGTGCTTCAACAGCGCCAGACCCATCATGATGTTTGACATCCACTTACCGCGAGCTGCGTCCGTAATCTTCTGCATGTCTTTGACGAGACCGGGAATGTTCAGAAACTCCGGCACCGGGCTCATCTCTTTCGTTTCCTTATCGATCATCACGGCTGTGCCAACGCCGCAGTTCGGGTGACAACCGCAGGAAACCTGGCCCCACTCCGCTTCCGGACCGTGAACGAGATCCGCGAAGTCTGCGAAAGCTCCCATCAACGAAAGCGGGAACCAATCGCGCGTCGGCTCCGTGATTCCAACCTGGTTCTTCACGTCGTGCGCAAGGTGCGAGAGTGTGTAGCGCTGTTGCAGACGGCGCTGCTCGGTAATCTCCTCGTCGCGACCTGTAAACGAAACCGGCTGGAACGAAAGGAATGCAATCTTCTTCGGATTGTCGAGCGCGAAACGAATAATCGAGCCGACCTGATCGTTGTTGATGCCATTCACGAGGGTTGTAACGAGAACGATCTCAACGCCTGCTTCGTGAAGGTTGTTGATGGCCCTCATCTTCACGTCGAAAAGATTGCCGACCTGGCGGTGGCTGTTCGCGTCGTTGCCAATACCGTCAAACTGAAGATAGACGTAACGAAGTCCGGCTTCAGCAGCCTGCCGGCAGAACTCTTTGCTCTTGGCAAACTCGATTCCGTTCGTTGCTGCCTGAACGCTGTTGTAACCAACTTTGCGCGAGTACTTGATCGCTTCGATGAAGTGTGGAGAGATCGACGGCTCGCCGCCTGAGAACTGCACTGACATCTGGCGACGCGGCTTAATAGTGATCGCGTTGTCGAGGATCTCCTTGATCTCATCCATGCTCAGCTCATGAACGAAGCCAACCTGGTTGGCGTCCATGAAGCATGGGTCGCACATCATGTTGCAGCGATTGGTAAGATCGACGGTCAGCACTGCACCGCGTCCATACTTAACTGTGCTCGAGCCATGGTTGTGGAGTTTCTCGTCGTTGTGCGCATCGATATCGCGGCCGGGAAACATCTTCTCGATGTGCGTTAGAAACTTGGAATCGATGGCCATCATGTCTTCGAAGTGCCCGTGAACCGGACAATCTTTGACCATCCAGATTTCGCCGTCGCGCTCGATGATCTGCGCTTTGATTTCGCCGACTTTTTCGTTGATGAGAACGCTGACGTCTTTCTTACCGCTGATGATCTCTTCGCGTGCTTCGATGACGCAGTTAGGACAGAGGGAATCTGTAGTTCGTGGCCAGCCGAGTGTTGGCTTGCTCTTCTGCCAGGATTTCAGGAGGGGTTTGTCCGACCATTTTGGAATAAAAGAAGGATTAGGTTTGTACTTATTTACTGACTGAATTGCATTGAACGCGCCCCCCGCGATCAACGTCAATCCTTTCTCCGCATGCTTGATGGCTCGCATCTTCGCTCCGTCTGTTTGATAGTTTTATGGCGTGCCTCGGCAGACATAAGACAGACCAAGGCCGTCAGGCTATCCGCAATGACCGTGCCGCCGAGCACGCTGC
This sequence comes from Pyrinomonadaceae bacterium, assembly GCA_036377375.1. Taxonomy (GTDB): domain Bacteria; phylum Acidobacteriota; class Blastocatellia; order Pyrinomonadales; family Pyrinomonadaceae; genus PSRF01. The sequence continues at coordinate 10,326 of DASUYO010000151.1, read as the reverse complement.
GGCGTAAACTCAATTATTTTTGCATTTAGGTTGATTCTGAGGGTGAAGGGCGAGGTACTGGATTGTGTCCTCGTGCTACACGCGCCCGAAAATCGGGCGGCTCTGTAACATTTTGTCCGAGGCTCACCCGGAATTTAGCTTAGTTCAGAGTTCAAGCGTTCAAGCTTTAGCTTGCTGATGACAATCACAGCCCTACCCCTGAAACAGCAGCCTAAAGGCTGAACTCTGAGCTAAGCTAAATTCCGGGTGAGCACTCGCCTACTTGCTGCCCATCGCCGCTCTCATCGCGGCAATAATCGCATCGGACACGCGTCGTTTGAAAAGTTCATCAAGCTTCGCGGGCGAGAGATCGAAATCAACTGGCGACTGCTCGATCCGTTTGATAATCGTGCCTTCTGAGAACCCGGCTTCCACCAGCTTGATCACGCCTTCGTTATTCAGCGTTGGCGTCTTCTCGAGCTTCGGTGCCGCGCCTTCGCCACCTTCCGCCGGTGGCTTGATGATACGTACAGTTGCCGACCCGCTGACGTTCCCCTCGTTCTGATTTCCGCCCAGTCCACTTCGCGAACGACTCGACGACTGGGAGCTCGAACCAGATCCAAAAATGTTCTCGCCACCCTGGGTCTGAGCGTCGCCGTTGTTTGGCTTCTTCGAGTCCTTGAAAAGTGAATCACTGGACCACTCGTCCTCATTCACGAACACGGTTCCCATGTTCGACGAGATCATCGCGAGAATTATGTTCTCATTCACGCCGTTGCGTTTGAGCTCGATGAGATGTTCCGTATCCACCTTAAAGTCACTGGGCCGGTTGTTGATGATCGTGATGATTGTCTTCTCTTTGAAACCGGCTTTGACGAGCTTAACGATGGACACATTCGTGAGTGGTCCATCAGTCTGCTGGCCATACACGCCGGCCACAAAACAGCAGAGACACAAACATGCGGCAAGTATTAATCGAATCATGACTTCTCAACTGATTTCTTGGTGCGTGCGATGGTGCGCTTGTAGCGATAACTGATCTTCTTGACGTAATTGCGAGTCTCTTTATACGGCGGCACTTTATTCCCAAACTTCGCTACAGCTCCTTCGCCCGCGTTGTAACTCGCAAGCACGAGATCGACACGGTTGTGGAAACGATTCAAAAGCTCGCGCAGATATCTCGTGCCCGCGGAAATGTTCTGCGCCGGATCGTGCAGCCGTCGCGCACCGTAACGACTTCCCGTTCCGGGCATCAACTGCATCAGTCCCCGCGCGCCCTTCGGTGAAACGGCGTGTGTGTTGAAATGCGATTCCTGTTCCATCACGAGAAAGATCAGGTATGGATCGACTCCGTACTTGTATCCATTCTGACGGATCAGATTGTCGAGCCCCGCTCGGCCAGTGCTCCAGCCACTGGCTTTCTTTCCGCCCGCTTGCGCCACCGTTGCCGCGTCTTCGACTTCTAATCGATCGACACGAGTCGCATCGATGAATATCGACATCGAGCCGCGCTTGTACCAAACGCCGGCGGGGGATTGAGTCGCACTGTCAGCCTCGACGCGAGCGCCGCCTTTCAAATAGATCCATGCGGGCTGATCGTAGACGCCGTTGTTCGACGGGGTTTTCGCGACCAGTTCCGGAACTTCGAAATGGTCGTCATCGTTTTCGATTTTTGCAGTCGGCGAAGGCGCAGGCTCAGGCGTGTTTCGTTCAATCTTCTTTACTTTTTCCTTCGCCAACAGATGGCTGAGTCCACCCTGGCGGTACCAGACACCCTGCGGCGATTCCCACGCATCGTCCACCGACATGTAGGACCCGTCTGCAAGTTGCAATCTAATCTGCGTGGTCTGCGCGAACGTGGATACAGAACACACGAGCACAACAAGCAGTAACGCTGATATGCGCAGAGCCGTCTTCATCTGTGTTCCTATAGTTCCAATGGATCCGACGCCGTCGGTTCCTGTGAATGCGCAAACGAATGTGAGGTTCCAAAATAATTACGCCAGGCAATGTCGACGATCTGCGGCGTCAAATTCACACGCTTGTTTTCGAATAAACAAATGTCCGTTGCGCGATCCAGCAAGTCACGTGGTTCGCAACCCTTCATCTGACGACGCTCAGTGCGATACTTCTTCAGAATGTGGTCCAACACCGGTTGCTCGATGGTGATTCCTCGCTTGCCGGCCTGATACTTGAAGATAGCTGTGTACGCGCCCGGCGTTGGCGGCTCGACGCGCGCGCGGTAACCCATGCGTCGCAGGAATGCCTGGTCGGCGAGATCGTTCTCGTCGAGGTTGGTTGAAAACACGACGAGCTGCTCAAACGGAACTTCGATCTTCTTTCCAGTATGCAGCGCCAGGTAGTCAACACGTCTTTCCAGCGGCACGATCCAGCGGTTCAGAAGATCCTGTGGCGCAACACGCTGCCGCCCGAAGTCGTCAATGACTAGCGTGCCGCCGTTTGATTTCATCTGAAACGGCGCTTCGTAAAACTTCGCCGCTTCACTCCACGTCAGATCCGCGTTCTCCAGTGTCAACTCACCGCCGACGATCACGAGTGGGCGATGAATAAAGATCCAGCGATGGTCGAACTCAATCGGAGTTTCATCGGCAGGCATCTGTTCGTGACAATGCGAGTCGAAGACGCGAATGATCTGCCCGTCAATCTCTACCGCGTAAGGAATCCAGATGCCGCCATCCAATGCATTGTTAATACGCTCGGCCACTGCGGTTTTTCCTGTGCCCGGGAGACCAGTCAGAAACAGTGATCGACGCGAATTGATGACGCAACCCAACGTTTGCAGGAGTGATTCCGGAAGAATTAGATCGTGAAACGCCTGGCGCACCGTGTCCAGATCCGCCGTATTTGACGGAATCGATTGGAGCTTCATCATGTGCGTGTAGTCGTTCAGCGATACAGGCGCTGCTCCAACATAACCGCTAATTGACAACAACCGCGTCAGACGATCCCAGCCGTGGTCCAACATTGCATATCGCGTCGAACCGATCGCCGACTGCATCTTCACTTCGATCAACTTTTCCCGATATAGCTTTTGGAGCAGGTCCTCGGTTAGCGTTCGTGGAAGGTGGATGCGTTCGGCGACTGCCGTAGTCGTCGGCTCGGGCAGCATGGCGACGTGCTTCAATGCGAGATCGCAAAGGAACTGCTCGGAGATGCCGGTGTCGGCGATTTCCTCGGGGACCGGCGGTCCCATGCTCTCGACTTCCGCGCGTGTCAGAATTGCGGTGTGCGACATGTGGTTTTCCTTTAAATAGGGCAGATACGTCGGATCTATTTGCCCGTGGGGTTGGAGCCGTTGTTCGTGGCGAGTGCCAGTGCGGCGCGAGCAGCGTCTGATTCTCCGTTGCGTCCGACGCGCTGGTAAAGATCAGCGAGACGCCGCAGAGCAATGGTGTTGACCGGATCGATGTCACGTGCCGCTTCGTAATAGCGAATCGCATCGTCTTCACGACCAAATCGCTCCAGCATCTTCGCGGTGTTGAGATTTCCGGTTAATGGACCAGTAGCGCGCGCGAAAGCTTTGTATGCTTCATCGATCTTGCCGAGACGGCAATATGCCAGACCCAGGTTGTTCAGAATCCGCTCGTCACTTGGTGCGAGCTTCGCAGCACGCTTCAAGCGATCGACTGCAGCGCGATAGTTACCGCTCTGATAGAGCGAGAAGCCGAGATTGTTCAGCGTATCAGCATCCCCGTCCATCTTGACGGCGCGCTCGAACGACTCACGCGCGCGATCGCCAAAACCCTTCTTGTCGTAAGCCACTCCTAAGAGGTTGTGGGCTTCAGTCAATTTCGGATCGAGCGAAGCAGCCGTTGTGAGCTCCGTGATGGCCTCGCTATAACGACCCTCCAGGAGATACTCGCGGCCCGCTTCCAGGTGCTCTTTCGCTGAAGCAGCGGACGTATCTCGCTTCACTAACGGGTTACGCGCATCTTCGATTCTGGTGACGCCGGCAGTCTCAAACCGCTCAGCATCTTTCTCCGTCATGCGGTGAACCTTGTTGTGGTCGTCACCGCCAAACAATCTTCCAAACATCTTGAACGGCGCTGCCAGAACTTTGACGACCTTGTTTCCCTTCTTCTTCGGCTGCTCGACGCTGCCCGCTTCAGAACCTGAATCCTCAAGTACGTTTACATCCGGATCACCTTCGCGCTGAATCGTGGAAGCACTCCACATCGCAGTCGCTGCGATCGTTATAACTAAAGCGATTAGAACAGCAATGATTCTTCGTTTGTTCATTGGTCCACTCCTCTACTGCATCGTACCTAGAACGTCAATGAGATTCAGGGCAGCGGGGCCAAGGATTGCAATGAAAAGCGTCGGGAACAGAAAACACGCGAGCGGAAACAGCAGTTTGACCGCGGCCTTTTGCGCTTCCTGTTCAGCTCGCTGTCGTCGCTTCGTGCGCAGTGAATCGGAAAAGACGCGCAGGCCTTTGGCGATCGAAGTACCAAACTTGTCTGTCTGAATCAGCATGGCGACGAGACTGCGAAGATCGTCTACACCGGTTCGCTCGGCGAGGTTACGCAATGCTTCATCACGATCACGTCCGACACGAATTTCGAGATTCGCGAGCTCGAACTCGACTGCAATCGCGTTGTGCACATCTTTCAACTCGCTTGCGACCTTCATCATGGCCGCGTTCAGGCCCAGACCCGCTTCAACCGAGACGACCATTAGATCGAGCGCATCGGCGAGTCCCCAACGCAGATCTCGCTGCCGGTTCTTTGTAATTCTCGTCAGGAAAAATCGTGGCAGGATAAATCCGACTACGAAAGCGAGAATCATGTAGACCATCGCGCTTCCGAGTGGTCGTGCCAGCACGGCACAAACGCCCGCCACGAGCAGCGGAAATCCCGCCATCGACACGAGCTGAATTGCGCGATAAATGATCGGAGCTTCCGGCGAACGATAGCCCGCATGCATCAACTGCTTCTGGAGCTTACGCACTTCGGTGGCCGAAGGAGGTACCAGCTTGTTCAGCGGCTGCGCAAGTCGCTGCGCGATCTCCGTTGCGGGGCTATCCTCCGGCATGACTGCCGAGGGCATGTTTGCGTTCGCGACACCGTCTTTGACACCGAGCCTGCGCAGCCTTTCAGTCGCGGCACTCTGCGGTTTGTAAAGCAGCCAGTAAATACCCAGCATCCCGAGTGAGATACATACGAAAGTGGAGATGGCGATTATAAGTATCATCGGTTTTTAATCCGTGAATCTGGGCTAAATCTTGATCTTCAGGATCTTCCTGACAATCAACATACCGGTCACTTGCATCGTCATTGCGGTGGCAATCAGGTAATGACCGCGCGGATCTTTCCAGAGCACGCTCATGTACTCGGGATTCATTACGGTGACTGCTAACGCCACAAAGATCGGCAACGCGCACAGCAACCAGGCTGACATTCGCGAGCTCGTTGTTAATGTCTTCAGGTCGCCCATGATGCGGAAGCGCTCACGAATCGTATAAGCGACCTTTTCGAGAATTTCCGCAAGGTTACCGCCTGTCTCGCGTTGAATCATGATCGCCGTCACGCACATGCGCAGATCGAGCAAAGGAATTCTCTGCGTCAGATTCTCGAGCGCCAGTTTCACTGAAAGACCGAGATTCTGTTCTTCATAAGCTTTGCGAAACTCAGTCGCAATCGGCTCGGGCATTTCCATCGAAACCATGTGTAACGATTCTGAGAAAGCATGGCCCGCGCTGAGTGCACGGCTGATCAGGTCGAGCGCGTCAGGAAGGTGATACAGAAACTGGTCGAACCGCTTCTTTCGTTTCCACCAAACGTGCACCAGCGGCAACGCAGCACAAGTAAGGCCTGCCAGGATCATTATCGGAATAAAAACTGTCAGCACTGATGCCGCCAAAGCGCCGAGCATGCCGGCCATGAACGAAAACATCAGCAGGCGCGAGGGTGTGATGTGCAGGTCGGCCTGGTCCAACATCCGCTTCAAATGTAGCGTTGCCTGGATATTGACCATCGTACGGTTTACCCAGGGGATCTCGCTCATCAGCTCGTTGCGAGCAAGCACTACATCGACGTCTTCTGTGTTCGCCGAGTGAAGCAGCGCTTCGGACAATCTCTTCTGCAAGCGCGCACGCTTTTTGTCGGTCCCGTGCGTAGCAAGCAGGTAAGCGCCCAACACCAGGAACAACGCAAAAATGAATACGAGAAACGATATGATCATTGATTACATCTCCTCGAAGAAGACGCGCGGCAACTGCAAACCGCAAGCTTTTAACCGTTCGGCGAACCGCGGGCGAATTCCTGTCGGACGGAAGCGTCCAAGCACCTGGCCCTGAGAATCGACTCCGGTTCTCTCGTATTGGAAAATCTCCTGCATGGTGATCGTTTCGCCTTCCATGCCGGTGATTTCAGAAATGGACGTGATGCGGCGTGAACCGTCGGACATGCGCGCGACCTGGACTACGAGATTGATCGCAGCTGCGATCTGCTGGCGCATCGCACGGTCCGAGAGACGCATGCCGGTCATCTGGATCATCGTCTCGAGCCGGGCCAGTGCGTCGCGTGGCGTGTTTGCGTGAATGGTCGTCAAGCTGCCGTCGTGGCCGGTGTTCATGGCCTGAAGCATGTCGATAGCTTCGCCGCCGCGGACCTCACCGATCACGATGCGATCGGGACGCATACGAAGTGCGTTGCGTACCAGGTCTCTTTGCGTAACTTCACCACGACCTTCGATGTTGGGTGGACGTGTTTCGAGTCGTACGGTGTGCGGCTGCTGAAGCTGGAGTTCCGCCGAGTCTTCGATGGTGACGATGCGCTCGGTCTCGGGAATGTATGCCGACAGCGCGTTGAGCAGTGTCGTTTTACCAGCGCCGGTGCCCCCTGAAATCAACACATTCAGGCGCGCGGTGACGACCATTTGCAGCATGTCGGCGATGTCTTTCGTGAGCGCTTTGTTCTCGATCAACGAAGACATCTTCAGGGGGTCTGCACCAAAACGGCGGATCGACACCACTGGTCCATCGATCGAAAGTGGTGGGATGATCGCGTTAACACGCGAGCCGTCCTGCAAGCGCGCATCGACCATCGGCGACGACTCATCGATCCGTCGACCGACTGACGAAACGATTCGTTCAATCACGCGCATCAAGTGCTCGTCGTCTTTGAAGCAGACATTGGTGCGTTCGATCTTGCCGCGACGCTCGATGTAGATCGTGTCGTGTTTGTTAACCAGAATGTCAGAGATCGTGTGATCCGCGAGTAGTGGCTCGAGTGGTCCGAGTCCGAAGAGTTCATGCTGAACGTCGTTGACCAATCGCTCGCGCTCGGACACGGACAGCGGCATCGCTTCCTGCGCAAGCACGGCCTCGGCCAAACGCGAAACTTCTGCGTGGACCTGGTCCGGAGTAAGAGTTTGCAGTTTGGTCAGGTCCATCCGGTTGATCAACGTCCGGTGCAGACGCGATTTCATCTCCTGGAAAGATTGCTGACCAGTTCCATCCGATACTGGGCCGGGGGCGTTGTTGGTATTGCCGACTAATCGTTCACGAAGTGCCATGATGTTTGCTCATCTGCGGGGCTGCCGCTCGGGTTTAGACTTATTCCATTGACGTTTGAAGTTTGAAATTCGGTTGGGCCGATTGCTTCTTAAGTAAAGCGGCCCAGAAAGGACGGCGTTTCTTCGACTCGTCGATCGGCGCCAGACCCAGCGACATCTGCTGTGCTATGCGACGAATCTCGAGCGCGATCTTCGAAGTCGGCTCAGCCTGCACGAGCGGTGTGCCGAGATTGATAGAGCCCACTGCTGTCTGGTAATCGCTGGGAACAAAACCAACTACCGGCTCGCCTAAAAACTTCTCGACTTGCCTGAGATCGAGATCGATCTGCTTGCTCCAGCGATTAACGATGATGCGCACTTTCTTGCGGGGGTATCCGAGCCGGTCGAAGATTTCCAGCGCTCTTTGCGTGCTGCGGATTGCGGGAATGTCGAGTGTCAGCACGAGAACGATTTCATCTGATTGATCGAGCGCGGCGAGCGTGATCGAGTCGAACGTGTGCTGCGGATCGAGCACGACATAGTCGTAATGCTCGCGCAGTTTCTGTAACACTTCGAATATGTGTTGCGGCTCGATTTCGTCAGCCGAGTCGGCTTCGTGAGGCGCGGCCACGAGAAACAGGTGCTGCGAATGTGGAGTTACGAGACTGTTGATGAGCGCTTCGTCGAGACGTTGGCGCTTCTCAACCATGTCAGCGATCGAGTACTTCGCTTCGAGCCCGAGAAAGAGTGGCAAGTCACCTGCCTGAAGATTCAGATCGACGAGAACAGTCCTTGAACTCGTAGCTGCCGCGAGGTTCGTCGCGATAAAAGAAGTGCCGCAGCCTCCCTTGCTGGAAAAGACAGCGACCATGCGGCCTTTCTTCTTCGGAGTCTCAACCTGTTTAGTGCAAAATTCAGAAACTCGATTCAACACCGTGCGCAGCTCGTCCGCGCTAATCGGAATGCGCAAAAACTCACGCGCGCCTGCACGCAGACTTCTCAGAATCAGATCCGGTGAAGCATCCTGCGCAGCCGAGATGAGCGCCGTGCCAGGACACTCAGCGTTCAGTTTCTCAATGAATCTCACTGCATTGTCGGCGTTTGCACCCAGCGCGATAATTGCAGCCGCGGGCTTAAGGCGAACTATCTCTTCGTAAAGCTGATCGGTATCGTTGCCACCGGCAAGCAGCTTCACGCGGTCTTCCGCACTTAGCGCCTTGCGAATGTCTTTGAAGTTTTCGAGCCCGGTGCTTAGGACTACAACTGAGATTGGTTCCTTCATCTTGTCCTCATGTCTCTCGAACCCCACTGCCGGCGGCTCTCTTCGGAATGAATGCTGACAGAGTGCGCGGGGGATTCACGGTAGGTACAACGCACCGCTACAAAGCCGCGTATGCTTCGTAGTGATGTTTGGTAGGCAGGCGTAACTGACGCCGCCCGGCAGTGGGTTCGAAACTTAAACTGGCGTTTGCTGTTATTGCTGTCACAACCGAAGTCCTAAACTTGCCTGGATTCAAACGTCTTAAATATCGTCGGGAATCAAACCAACGCATTCAGCTGGAAGCGTCGTTGAATAGTTCGGCATCGTGATCGAAGTTCCGATCAGTGGAACGACGAATTGGAACTGGTAACCCGTGATGGTTACCGTCGTCGTTCCATGATTCAATTCAAAATTCGAATAGGTAACTGTCACGTTGTCAGTCGTAAGATTGGGCACAGTGGTCTGCGTGCCGCCTGCGGGATCTCCATAGACCACCACTCTCTTGACGTCATCGATATCAATAGCCTTATGCATGACGGCATATCGCGCCCCTCGTCGGGCCGCATCCGTAAGGGCATTGTGTACCCACAGAGCTCGTCCGAATTCGATAACGGCAAACATCGCCGTCAGAAAGACGGTCATCGCAATCGCAAGTTCGACGAGAGTTGTGCCTCGCTCACCAGAATCGAACGATTTGTTGTGCTTCATGATTATTTACCCTCCTGGGTTCGGAGGCGGGTCTTCCATTAGAAAACGCATCGTCACGCTCGGCTTCACATCAACGTTCGTTGAAATGCCGGTCTTGTTGAGTAGCGCTCCCAAATTAAAAATAGACTGGTGTTGGTAACCGACAATTGAAACGGTGACCGTGTCAGGTACGGATGCAACGGGACCACCTGCACGAGTAATCACGACGTTTGTCTTGTCCAGTCTAGCCAGGATTGGCGATCCGGTTCCGTTGATGTTTCCGTACACAACGATCTTCTTGGCATTGTCATCCTCGTCCGGATCAACCGGGACCGTCGAAAGATAACGGGCACCGGCACGAGCTGCCTTTGCCAGAGTTGTGTACTCGTAGAAATATCGTCCAAATTCGGCGACGGCTGCGAACAAGATCAGAAATATCGGGACCACTATCGCTGCTTCTACTAACTGAATACCTCTCTCGTCGCGACCGAAACGGTGCAACTGAAGCATGCGTCTCAACCGACGCCGGCTGCGGATTCTTCGGATTCTTGCATGCATGACATCACCTACTTGTAGAGCACGGGTACGGTAAGGCTGGTGCTCGAGGCACCAGCTCCGGGAACGTAGTAGCTGTTACCTGCGAATTTAGTGTTTTTGATGAATTCCGCCTTCAGCTCATTACCGCTGCCGCCTCCGACAGAAGTTTGCAGGAAGAAGACACCAAATCTGTCGATGATGATTGTGTCTCGACCTACTCCGGGTAATTCCTTGGCGATGGGAATGATCACGACGCGACGTTGCGTAACACCGGGATGGGATGGCGCTTTGACCACCTGTTGCTTGTCGTATTGCTCGTGGGTAATGTTTTCCGCGATGTTCTC
>DASUYO010000150.1:0-13837 GCA_036377375.1 Pyrinomonadaceae bacterium | reverse complement strand
GCATTGGTTGGTGCAGGCAATCTGGCGCGCTGGGCCCACCTACCGAGCTTAAACCGAATACCGAACGTCACACTGCACGCGATCCTTTCCGCGAGTGGTGCGCGCGGCAACACTTATGCACGCCGTTTCGGAGCGGCATATTTCACTTCCGATTACCGGCAGATCCTCGACGATCCGGAGATCGATGTAGTGATGGTGCTCAGCAGAAATCAGCACCACTTCAAGCAAACGTTCGACGCATTGATGGCCGGCAAACATGTGTTCGTCGAGAAGCCGATGGCTTTAACCGAAGCGGAGTGCAGCGAGCTATATAAGGCAGTAGTGATCTCCGGTAAACACTTGACGGTCGGATTCAATCGCCGCTTTGCGCCGTTTTATAAAGCCTTGAAGCTGGATGCGATGAAACGAAACGGGCCGGCGATGATTGACTGCCGCGTGAGCTCTCCGGGTATCTCCGGCAGTTACTGGATGTCGGATCCTTCGATTGGCGGTGCGATCATTGGTGAAGCCGTTCACTTTGTCGATTTGATGTACTGGCTGCTCGAATCGGAACCGGTAAACGTGTCGGCATATTGCCTGCCGACGGGCAAGACTGATCCTGTTGGAGAAAACAATCTGGTGGCTACGTTTCGTTTCGCCGACGGCTCGATTGGCACTCTGAACTATTCGACGATTGGCTCAAAGCGAGCTCAGGGTGAACGTGTTGAGGTCTTCGCCGAAGGGATTACTTCGCTGGTGCAGGATTTCAAACGATTCGAATCGACGGCGACAGTCAGGCGCACGCGCTCGACTCTGTGGGCGCACAAGGGTTACGAGGAGCAATTACGCTCGTTCTTTCGCAGCATCGCGACTGGTGAAGCTCCCGAGATTACGGTTCGCGATGGCGCGCGGTCGACACTTGTATGTGTAGAGATGTTGAAGTCAGCGAAGACGCTCTTCCCCCGCGAAATCAACCTGGAAGCCCTCCTAACAGGTGCGTAGTGTGCTTTGAAAATCAACCTTCGACCGGAATCGAGCTTAGTGCAGAGTTCAACCTTTAGGTTGCTCCGACAGACAAGCTAAAGCTTGAACTCTGAACTAAGCTTGAATTCCGGGTGAAAGTCTTAGAGTGGAATAGGAATGAGTGTTCGGGTAGGCGAAATTAATTCTCGAGAGAAACCGATCCGGCTCTTGCTGGTTGCTCCGGCTCTGCGGATTCTCGGAGGCCAGGCCGTTCAGGCTAATTATCTGCTTGAACACCTGAGTCGCGAGCCCGAGTTTGAAGTGTCGTTCGTGCCTCATAATCCGAGCCTGCCTGGTCCACTTAAGCTATTGCAGCAGATCAAATACGTGCGCACGATTGTGACCTCACTGCTCTATTGTGTGAAGCTCCTCAATCAGGTTCCGAAGCACGACATCATTCACGTTTTCTCTGCTTCTTATTTTTCGTTTCTACTCGCTCCCACGCCCGCGATACTCATCGCCCGATGGTTCGGCAAGAAAGTGATTTTGAATTACCGGAGTGGCGAGGCGGAAGATCACCTTCGACGCTGGCCGCGAACTGCTGGTCCAATCATGAAGTTAGCGGACGAGATAATCGTTCCATCGCGTTATCTCGTCGAAGTATTCAGCAGGTTCGGGCTGCGTGCGTCGGCGGTAGCAAACATCATCGATGAAGATCGCTTCAGGTTTCGAGAGCGGCGACCGTTGCTGCCGATCTTTTTCTCTAATCGCAATCTTTATCCACTCTACAACGTGGCGTGTATCCTGAGGGCCTTTGCAAAAATCCAACAAAGGTTTCCTGAAGCGAGCCTGATTATTGCAGGCGGCGGTAGTCAGCGGCCTTCGCTCGAGTCGTTAGCGCGTGAATTGAAACTTCAGAATGTTGAATTTCGCGGGCGCGTTGCACCCACGAAGATGAATGAGCTTTATGACGAGGCGCATATTTTTCTGAATAGCTCGAACATAGACAATATGCCGGGCTCGATACTCGAGTCGTTTGCGGTCGGCATGCCTGTGGTGTCGACGAATGCGGGCGGTATTTTGTGCATGGTGACTCATGGAAGAACGGGTCTTTTGGTACCAAAGAACGATCACGACGCCATGGCTGCGTGGGCCATCCGGCTGCTCGAGTCACCGGAGCTTGCGGAGAGAATTGTCAGAAACGCGTACGAGGAATGTTCGGCGTACAGATGGCCCGCGGTTCGTGAAAGCTGGTTGGCGACATACCGGCGACTTGCCGGACGAAGTGAAGATCAAGTAATTCCATCGCGTTCGCTGCGTGAAGCAGCCGGAGAGACGTAGAACTGGTGAAAGAGTGCTGCGGGGCGAAGTGTCTGATTAAATTCAACTGTAGGGGCGGCCCTCCGTGGCCGCCCGTCGTCCAATCGTGAGTGTATCCCGCGACGGGCGGCCACGGAGGGCCACCCCTACAGTTGTCCATTCGTAGCGCATACCATTCGGCGTAAAAGATGACGATCTCTAGTACCAGCGATGCAGGCGGGACTCCCACGGTGACTGTGGTGATTCCCGCGTACAATGCCGCGCATTACATTTCGCAGGCGCTTGATTCGCTGCATGCGCAGACCTTCCGCGATTACGAAGTCATCGTTGTCAATGACGGATCGAACGATCATGACGAACTCGAACACATCCTGCACTCTCATCCTTTACCGATCATTTACATATCTCAACCAAACAAAGGCGTGAGCGCGGCGAGAAATGCTGCCATTAAAGCTGCGAGGGGAAAGTTCTACGCGCAGCTCGACGCGGATGACCAGTGGTTGCCGGAGTACCTGGAGGTGCAGCTACGCGCCCTCGAGGAGAACCCGGATGCTGTACTCGTTTATCCGAATGCGACGATCATCGCAGATGAATCCGACGTACGACTGGCGTTCATGGCGATCAGCCCTTCGGAAGGTGAAGTGAATTTTGAGTCGCTGGTACGACAGAAGTGCACAGTCATGACGTGTGTGACCGCGCGAATGGATGCGATAAAGAATGCCGGAATGTTCGACGAGAGCCTACGCAGTTGCGAAGACTTCGATCTGTGGCTGAGAATCGTAAAAAATGGTGGCCGTATTATTTATCACCGCCGAGTGTTGGTCCTTTACAGACGACACGCGGGCAGCCTGTCATCTGATCGAGTTTGGATGACGCGTAATCTGCTTGCCGTGTTTGAAAAATGCGCGAGCACCTTTGATCTGACTGCTGCTGAAAGAGAAATCCTGAATCAAGAAATAAATCGTAATCGCGCCATGCTCGGCTTATTTGAGGGTAAACATGCACTGCGTGCGGGTGGCGCGAGCGCTGCGTTGCTTCATTTCAAGCAGGCTAACGAACACCTGCGCAGCCCGAAGCTGGTGCTGGTTATTTTTCTTTTGCGGCATGTGCCGCGTTTAGTGATTTGGTCCTTCGTGGCGCGCGAGCGTTTTCTGACGAGCAATCCGGATCATCAACTGACCGGTATCGATCAACCACACGGTGACGCGCACGAGTCTCGAGTTCACTTCTGAAGCATGCAACTCGATGTAATCATTCCTACCTATAACCGTCAGGATCTGCTTCCATCAGCTTTGAACAGTTTGTTTGCCGCCGACATTCCCACGGGATTGGAAGTGGTAATTACCGTAATCGATAACAATTCGACTGACGGCACGCGTGCAGTAGTCGAAACGTTTCAGCAAAAATTCGGCGATCGAATCCGGTATTGTTTTGAGCGTCAACAAGGCAGATCGCATGCTCTGAACGCCGGCATCAAGGCGACCGGCGGCGACCTGATCGGAGTAATCGATGACGATGAGGAGATCGACGCCAGCTGGTATAAAACCGCATTTGAAGCATTCAGCACGAGAGAGCTCGATTTCATCGGTGGTCCATACGTGCCGCGCTGGAGCGTTACGCCGCCCGCGTGGATGCCTTCGAACTACGGCGCCGTCGTCGGGTCAGTGGATGGTGGAGATGTTGAAGTTCCATTCGACAGCAACTATCCGGGTATTTTGATGGGCGGCAATGCAGTTTTCAAAAGATCTGTGTTGTTGAAAGTTGGAATGTATTCGACGTGGCTGGGCCGTACAGATAAAGGATTGTTGTCCGGCGAAGATGAAGAGCTTTACGGACGTCTGTTGGCGAGTGGCGCACGTGGAATGTATCTACCGCAACTGAAGATTTACCATCATGTGCCTGCTGAACGGCTCACGAAAAAATATTTTCGCAGTTGGTGTTTCTGGCGCGGCGTCTCTCTCGGACTACTTGAAAGGACTCGAAGACAATCTTGCGCTTATCTGTTGGGATTGCCGCGCTGGCACTACAGAAGCGCGGCGCGTGGTCTTGTGAGCGGAGTGAGCAGTCTTTTTGTAAGTCCGAGGGAGCAGCGGGAAGCGTTTGCGTCTGAGCTGGCCTTGTGGGATTTCCTCGGATTGTTTTACGGCCGGCATTTCCGTCAGCAACAAAGAAACACAGAAGGTTTCGAGAAGTGAACGCACCGGACGTTTCAGTTGTCGTACCTACCTACAATCGCTCCGCACTACTACAGCGAGCGTTGCTCAGCCTGTTCTCACAACAGCCAGATCGATTGAACTTCGAAATCATCGTCATCGACAACAACTCGTCTGACGACACATCTGACGTTGTCGCAGCAATGCAAGCGAAGTCACCAGTTAACCTGCGCCTGGTTCGTGAAACTCGACAGGGCAACGCTTACGCGCGCAATGCCGGCATCGATGCCGCGCAAGCACCCATCATTGCTTTTCTAGACGACGATGTTGTAGCGGATAAGAACTGGGTACAGAGGATCAAAACAGCATTCGATCGCGATCCTCAACTCGCGTTCGTCGGCGGAAGAGTCTTGCCGCTGTGGGACACTGAGCCGCCGTCATGGTTGAACGAATCACACTGGGCGCCATTAGCTCTACTCGATTACGGCCACGAACAACGAACAATCGCTGGTGATGCACCTCTCGGATTGTTGACTGCCAATATGGGTGTGCGGCGAGAAGTGTTTGATGAAGTCGGAAGGTTCTCGCCGGCTCTACAGCGAGTTAAAGGCAGCATCGGATCGATGGAGGATCACGAGTTTCTGCTGCGTATGTGTCGCAGTGGTAAGAGTGGAATATATCTGCCTGAGTTGATTACGCGCGGAGCAGTCGAACCCGAGCGACTAACAAAGGCGTACCATCGGCGCTGGCACACTGGACACGGCCGTTTTTACGCCGTCATGAATGATCCTGAATGGGAACGTTCAAGCTTTCGTTTGCTTGGCGTTCCGGGGCATCTCTACAGAGAGGCTGCAAACAATGCACTCACCTGGTTCTCGCGGACATTGACAGGAAATAAGGAAGCGGCGTTTCTCAACGAATGCCGTTTGAGATTCTTTGGTGGCTTCTTTGTACAACGATCAAGATCACGCTGAGAACGTCTGTGAGATTGCGGTTACATTGCAATTCTTCGCAAATTTTGTCGAAGTATTTACAGCGCTGTTTTAGACGTGTAAGGTTGACGCCGATCTAAACGTGCGGCGCTTGGATCCCGCCAGACTTCGAATAACGAAAGGCAGTTAGCTCGGTAGTTCCGACTCGAAGCATTAATAATCGGACAATTCCGCTAAACACAGAGTGGGTGGAGTTGTACCTAATGTAACAAGCTAGCAGTCGTTATCACGCTCCCCCGAAGCGTGAGCCGGTAAAAGTGTGCCATGATTTTGAAACGATTTGTTCCCCTGTGGATACTTCTATGTCTTCTTTCGTTCGCAACGCAGTCAGCAGAAGCAAACACGCCACTGAGAGTTCTCAGTTGGAATATACAGTTTGGCCAGGGCACTGACGGAGTTACTAATTTCGATCGCACAGCGAGCTGGCTGGCGCGCATGAATCCCGATGTGATCACGCTCTGCGAAATGCCGCCGGATCAGATTCCGACACTCGTCAGTCTCCTAAGCCAGAAGACTGGGCGCTCGTGGAATTCACATTTCGTTCCCAAAGCTCCTGGAATATCCGAAGGCAATTTAATTCTGTCGACCTACAGCTTTGCGAGTGTCAACTCACACTACCTGAGTTATGAGCGCTCGGTTGCCGAAGCGACCATCAACGTCGGCGGCAGAAACATTAATGTCTTCGCGACACACCTGGATTACACCTCTTCGTCACTGCGATTGACGCAAGCACAAGAGATAGTCTCCTGGGTTGGTGGATTTGGTACGCCGAGAATTATCGCGGGCGACATGAATGCAGGGAACGATACTCCGGAAGTACTTACCTTGCTGAACGCTTTTCGCGACAGTTGGG
The DNA here is from genome assembly GCA_036377375.1 of Pyrinomonadaceae bacterium. Taxonomy (GTDB): domain Bacteria; phylum Acidobacteriota; class Blastocatellia; order Pyrinomonadales; family Pyrinomonadaceae; genus PSRF01. Next base: position 7,577 of record DASUYO010000150.1, on the reverse strand, counting down.
TTGACGCTTTGAATCTGGGTTCGGCGGCTGCTTATCCGGATAATCCGGTGTGGCTTAACACGAGGACACGGCGATGGCGCATCGATTTCATTTTGTTTGCAAGTGATCTAAATGCATTCACAACGCGTGCTGCCAACATTCCTGATACTCGCGACCTGAGCAATACAAATGTCGTAAGTTTCCTCGGTACGTCAGACGACAAAGGCGTGAGACCGTCAGATCACAATCTTGTGGTGACTGACTTTGATGTTGTATCTGGAAGCTCGACACCGCCACCGCCGACGCCAACACCCACACCGAACCCGACACCAACGCCAACACCGAACCCAACACCGACACCAAACCCAACACCGACGCCCGCAACTGGGCCGGTTCCGGTGCTGCTTACGTACGGCGCCAATCGTGCTGTAGCCCTGCACTCGACGCGTTTCACTACTGAGCCATTTTCTATTTTGTCACCGTGGAACTTCAGCACCGACTTGCGAACGAGAATTATGCTATTTGCGACGAACCTGGATTTACAGGCTGGCGAGACGATATCAGTGGTAACGGCGCGAGGGACCGACTCACGTGGCTTTACTTACAACCTGCCGGTTGAGGACGTGGGGAAAGTCCCAAACTTTTCGTGGTTATCGTTTGTTACTGTGAGATTACCTGATGATGCGACGATCAGTGGCGACTTAGTTGTGACCATTGCTTTGCGCGGCGTGTTTAGTAACTCGGGACGCGTCGGAATCAGATCGCCATAGCCAAAAATGTCATTTCTATTGCAGAGGCGTTACAAAATTTCTGAATTTTTGACAGTATTTTGTTCGCGTGCTATCTTCGAGCCCGTCTGGCTGTGCGAGTTAGACTCGGAAAGAGGGAAGGCAAGGCCGATTCTCAACTGCCGCATAGAGAAGGCAGCCCCGGTTAGAACAAAGTTCCATCCGTTCTAATCTCCCAGATCTCTGCAAAGAGGTCGCAAATACCAAAACCCGAACGTTGTTACGGCACACCCGAATCCCGAAGCGGGTGTCATGACCGTTTTGCATTGTGTCCCTGTGTGTTTTTGGTCAGTCGGAACACCAGGGAAGCGCTGAAAGTCTGGTTGCTCTAGAAGACTGATTGCTAAAGAAGAGAAGTGTCTACTTCTGATCGTCATTTATCCGTGGGGTCGAACTTATATCTGGCGAAAGCGAACATTCGCGAGCCTCTTTCAGACCCCCTTTTCATCCCCGGCTTTGCTCATCCCGATTCCCAAATCTACAGAAAAGGAGAAATGAAAAGTGATCGCTAAACGGATCGTTCTGCTCTATTCATTCATTTCCGTGATCATATTGTTTGTTTCCGTTCGCACTTCATCTGCTCAGGAAGTTGTACTTTACGCATCGCAGGCCCCCGTTAAAGTTGGTAATTGGTACGCCGTCTCTGATTCAACTGCTGCAGGAGGCGCGCGTATATCAAATCCCGACCTCGGCGCTGCCAAGATCACAACCCCCTTAGCCAATCCAGCCGATTACTTCGAAATGTCTTTCAGCGCATCCGCAGGCAGACCGTACCGTCTTTGGATTCGCGGCAGGACGCTTAACAATTCACCGTACAACGACTCGGTCTACGCTCAATTCTCCGGAAGTGTCGATAGTGGCGGCAACGCCGTTTATCGAATCGGCACAACTTCAGGGGCCGACATTAATCTAGAGGATTGCCTTGGCTGCGGCCTCTCTGGCTGGGGGTGGCAGGATAACGGCTGGGGAGTTGGCGTACTTGGACCACAGATATTTTTTCAATCGTCTGGAACTCAGACCATTCGTATACAGGTGCGCGAAGATGGTCTATCAATAGACCAGATCGTTCTCTCACCTGCGAATTACCTTTACAGTGCGCCTGGAAGTGTTCGCAACGATTCGACCATTTTGCCGCAGAGTGGCGGCTCAACGTCGACGCCTCCTCCGACTCCGACGCCCACGCCAACTCCGGCACCGACGCCAACGCCTGCGCCATCTTCTTCCGACGTCATCATCTGGGCCGCAAATGTACCATCGAGCGGACTTCACGGAAATTGGGCCAGGGAGAGTGATGGTAGTGCCGCCGGTCAGACCAGACTCCACAACCCCGATTACGGCGCTGCCAAGCTTATGTCACCGTTGGCTAATCCAACGGACTACTTTGAAGTCACGTTCAATGCCGATGCGGGTAAACCTTATCGAATCTGGCTTCGTGGTCGTGCTGATTCGGATTTCTGGGGTAATGATTCAGTCTACGCACAGTTCTCGGGCAGTCTCGATAGCAACGGCTCTTCTGCCTACCGGATTGGTACGACGGACGGGTTAGGAATAAACCTGGAAGATTGTTCCGGCTGCGGAATTCAGGGTTGGGGCTGGCAGGATGATGGTTGGGGAGTCGGAGTATTTGGCCCGACGATCTACTTCCAGAACACCGGCACACAGACACTGCGAATCCAACGACGAGAGGATGGCTTTTCGATTGACCAGATAGTGCTATCGTCATACGCCTATCTTTACTCATCACCAGGCGCGCTCAAGAACGATAACACCATTCTTCAAAGCACCATTGGGAGTACGCCGCCACCCCCGCCACCACCCAATCAACCGCCGGTAGTGAGCATTTCAGCAACGCCCACCTCCGGCAACAGTCCGTTATTCGTAAGCTTCTTCTCAAGCGCCTACGATCCTGATGGTGGTATCGCGGCCTATTCGTGGACTTTCGGCGACGGAAATACTTCGTCGGCAGCAAGCCCGTCCAACACCTATCAGTCACCCGGGACGTACATAGCGCGGTTGACGGTTACTGACAACGCGGGAGCTGCGGCGTCCGCAGCGATACAAATAGTCGTCAACTCGCCGCCGGCGCCGCCAAGTACCAGCAGCACATTGAAGGTAATGAGTTGGAACATCCAGTTCGGCAAGGGAACAGACAACATACAAAATTGGGATCGGACCGCAACGTGGATCGCTAATGTCAATCCCGATTTGGTGGGTCTCTGCGAGATGCCGCCTGGAGACATACCAACCCTCGTTTCTCTGCTGAGCCAGAAAACCGGACGAACGTGGTATTCATACTTCATCGATAAATATCCAGGCGTCGCGGAAGGTAATCTGATTCTGTCGAAGTACAATTTCCTCAGCACCAACGGACGGTACTTGAGTTACAACCGTTCGGTCGCGCAGGCTACTGTCAGTATCGGCGGCCGAACCATCAACTTCTTTGCGACGCATCTTGATCCCGACTCATCGGGTGTGCGTTATCAACAAGTCGGAGAGTTGATGAGTTTTGCTTCTGGTTTTTCTGAACAGCGCATCGTGGTCGGAGACTTCAACGCCGGACCTGACACGTCTGAGTCGATCCGTATGACGGGTAGCTATTACGACAGTTGGATGAATGGTATGAACGCAGGAACCGCGGTTGGCTATCCTGATAACCCGGTATGGGCGCAGACGCGCACACGCCGAGGCAGGATCGATTACGTTTGGTATTCGCTGGGCGCAGGAAGCCTCTCCTTGCGCGGAACTCAGATTCCCGACACTCGGGATCTAAGCAATACGAACGTTGTGATCTATCTCGGGACGTTGGACGACAAAGGCGTTCGGCCATCGGACCACAACCCGATGATCGCGACATTCGACATACGGTAGTTGAGCTGCTGCGACGGTCAGCGAACCCTGAGGGGACTTACTGTAGGGACGGCCCTCCGTGGCCGCACGTCTTCACAAACAAGTCTTATTCTGAAGACGGGCGGCCACGGGGGGCCGCCCCTACAGTTGATGCCAAGTGACTGTTCTTTACGGTTTCGCGACTTTGAAGTTGTCGAAGATTACGGTTCCCGGGCTGACGGTTTCGATGCGCCAGGTACCTGCCTTCAACTCAAACTGAACACTGCTCAGCGGCACCGCCGAATTGTTCCACGCCTCTGCGTAACGCTGCGTCCATGTTCCAGGCACGTCTCCATTTGCCGGCGCTGTTTCAAAGACGATGTTTCCTGTGGCAGTGTCGTGCCGCAGCCTCCAGAAAGCGTGATTGACAGGATCGAAGGTGACAGTGAATGGCTGTCGTTTAACCCCACCAAGTTTCGTTTGGAAGAATAAAGTCCCGCTCTCGACGTACACCCGATAACAATTGTTTACATCGAGTCCGATCGTGAAGAACGCGTCCGCGGCTGTTGCAGCGTTCGCAGCCTGCACGAGCTGAACCTGGGCATACGCGCCGGAGAAGTTTTGCGTCGCAGCAGATCTGATTCCATTGTAATGTGAACCATCAATGTTCTGCTTCAATGGTCCAATTTCCAGTCGCGTTGTTTCGCGAATGGTAATACTCGAGTCTGTAAAGCCGCTGTAGAGATTGTTAGCTACCCACTTCGATGCGTCGAGTGAGCCGTCATTGAAATCGTCGGCCAGCAGCACGGTCTCGCCGGGCGGCGGGGTCGGCGTAGGAGTCGGGGTCGGAGTCGGGGTCGGAGTCGGGGTCGGGGTTGGCGTCGGGGTCGGAGTCGGAGTTGGAGTTGGCGTCGGCGTCGGTGTCGGCGTCGGCGATGAACCGTACGTGAAGCCATTGGTAAGCGTCCCCGACTCTCCGCCTGGGTTCGTAACGACGACGTTGACCGAGCCGCTCGAATGAGCCGGCGTGACCGCAGTAATCGTCGTGCTACCCAGCACGTTGACTGAGGTAGCGGCGCTTCCTCCAAAAGTCACCGTCGCGCCGGTGGCGAAACTCGTTCCGGAGATCGTTACGCCAGTGCCGCCGGTGGTTGGCCCAGTCGACGTAGAAAGAGAACTGATATTCGGAGCGGTATTTGACGTTGCTCCGAAGAACTCGGACATGTTGGAGGCAGTTGCGGCCGCACCCGGGTAACCCGGCAGTCCCAATCCCTCGGCGATGAGTCTTAACGCGCTTTCATGTTGGTACAAAGCAGTGGACCGATAACCCTGTTGCGTCTTGGGACTGATCGTCAATGCTGCGACGTGCCCGCCACCATTTTGCACGTCGGTATCCAGCGATTCATCAAAAAGAACAATCAGTAACCCGTTCTGCCTGAACGCGGGACCCGCAAGCAGCGCATCGAGATTGTTCTTGAGCCAATAGTCGGCTGCGGCCAATTTCTCAGCGTTTGAGCATGTACTCAGTCCTGACGGACAGTCATGCGCGTTGTTTTGCTGATTTGGAACAATGAACGAATAGTGTGGGAGTTGATTGTTGTTCAAATCCGTCCCGAACTGCGAAAACGGCACAAGGTTGTTCGTCTGAGTAGAACTGTTCAGCACGTCTGACAAATAGGTGAACGGATTGTGACGTCTCACGTACGGGTAAGCGTTATCTCCAGTGTAACCAACCGAAGGCAGACTTTCCGCGTACGACTTCCAGGTCTTACCAGCGGAATTGATCTGCCGAACAATATTATCGGCGGTCACCGTGCCGGTGAAGTTGCTGTCGTTCGTGATTACTTGCCCGGTTGTGAGCCAGAAATAATTCCCGATTGACGGATGTGTGTCTGCGAAATAATTCGTTGCCAGACCGTAACGATTCGCCAGCGTGTTGAGGTACGGCATGTAAGGACTATTGATTACGTCTTCGTACCTCTGATTTTCCAGGACTACAACAAACACGTGATCGAATTGCGGCACCGCCGCTTGCGGCGTCACATAAGTGAAGCCCTGCGATTTGGTTCCACTCTGTCCATCCGTATTCGTTACCACCACGTCAACCGCGCCCGCGGCGTGCGCAGGCGTTAGTGCTGTGATGGTGGTGCTGTTGGCGACGGCAACGCTCGTCGCAGAAGCGCCGCCGATCGATACAGTCGCGCCTGAGCCGAAATTATTGCCCGAGATCGTCACCGAAGTTCCGCCGGCAGTTGAACCCGACGTTGGTGAAATCGAACTGACAGTCGGTGCAGGCGCCGGTGGCGTAACGTAGGTGTACCCGTTGGTGAGAGTTCCACTCTGCGCATCGGGATTGGTGACGGTCACGTTAACTGTGCCCGCCGCCCGCGCACCCGTCGTTGCTGTGATCGAACCACTGTTTACGACTACGACGTTACTGGCCGCAGCGCCGCCGATCGAGACAGTCGCGCCTGAGACAAAATTGCTGCCCGAGATCGTGACCGAAGTTCCGCCCGCAGTTGAACCTGAGGTCGGTGAAATCGTGCTGACAGTGGGCGCTGGTGCGGGTGGCGGCGTACCGCCGTTTGACTTAGGCAGAATCGTGTTGTCGCTCTTCAAAGAGCCGGGCGCTGAGTTTAGATAGGTCCCGGGCGAGAAAACTATCTGGTCAATCGATAGACCGTCTTCTTTTACTTGAATGCGAATGGTATGTGAGCCGGTCGTCGAGAACCGTAGCAACGGTCCAAACACACCTACGCCCCAACCATTGTCCTGCCAGCCCCAACCCTGAAGGCCACATCCCGAACAGTCTTCGAGATTCATTTCACTGGCGGACGTAGAGCCGATCCGGTAAATCGGATTGCCGCTCGTATCCACGGTGTCCGAGTACTGAATGAAGATGGAATCGTTGCCCCAGTAGTCATTCTGGGCTTTGCCTCTAATCCAGATACGGTAATTGGTGTTCGCCTGAGCATTGAACGTCATCTCGAAATAATCGACGGGGTTTGCGAGCGGCGTTGTTTTCTTTGCCGCACCAGCATCGGGATTCGAGATCCTGTTTCCTCCGGCAGCGGAACTGTCGGCGACGACGAACCAATTACCAACTTTGACGGGCGCCTCTGCCGCCCACAACACCACGTCGTTTCCGGTCGGTGGCGGCGGTGCAGGTGTGGTCGCGCTGGCTACATTGCTATAACCCGAAAACCCGCCGCTGTTGAGAGCGCGCACACGATAGAAGTAAGTGTGCTGCGCACTGACTTGCAGATCAGAATACGTGACCTGATTAGTCGAGAGCTGCGCGATCTCCGTCCAACCGGTCGAGCCATCCGGACTGCGCTCCACGCGAAACCCGGTTTCCGTGCTGACGTCGTTCCACGCCAAATTGATCTGCGTTGGAGAGACGGCGGAAGCCGTCAGACCTGTGGGCGCGCTTGGTGCCGCTATCGAACCAGCGGTTGTAAAACTCCAGACTGGACCAGGGTTGGTGAGATTGGCCATCGTCTTCGAAACAATTTTCCAATAGTAAGTAGTTCCCGGAGCCAATGCGGATACCTGATAGGTCTCCGGATTACCATCGTAAGGAGACCCGGTGAAAACATCGGTGGCAATCAGTGGAGGATTTGGCGTAGTGCCGAAATAGATATCGTATTTGTGAGCCCAAAGACCGCCCTCCCAAGTGAGAGTCAAGTTTGTGGTTTGGCCAATCGAGTTATTGTCCGGGAAAGAATAGGCCGGCGGATTCGGCGGCGGCTGTGGAACAAACGGAGAGTTCTCGCTCGAAGAATTCCATTTACGTTCGAAGTGATTGACAAACCAGTCGAAGATCCACTGTTTTTTGGTGAAGTAGTTGTGCTCTTCCTGCGAGTTCGAAGATGACGTCGTCCAATTCGAGGAACCAAAAATCGTCATCTTCTGGCCGTACAGGATCACGGCTTTTTCGTGATTCAACCCGAGCCGTTGCGGGTTCCTGTTTTTAATCTGAAC
>DASUYO010000149.1:0-4269 GCA_036377375.1 Pyrinomonadaceae bacterium | reverse complement strand
ATCCTTCTTCGACGCGCTTTTGAGAGCGGATTCCGAGCGGTAGCGCATTGGGCCAGAGCTGATAGCGCGTTCGATTCTATGCGTGAAGACGAGGAATTCAAGAAGTTGTTGACTGAAATGCGATGACAAAAGAGAACGGAGAATATCAATGCCAAAATACGTTATCGAGCGAGTAGTGCCGGGAGCCAGCAAGCTGACTCCGGCTGAGTTGAAAACGATGTCGCAGCGATCGTGCAATGTGCTGAATGAAATGGGACCGCAGATTCAATGGATTCAAAGCTACGTCACAGACAACAAACTCTATTGTGTTTACGTCGCTCCGAATGAGGAGATGATTCAGGAACATGCGCGACGCGGCGGATTCCCCGCGAATCACGTCGCCCAGGTTAAGACAGTTATCGACCCGACCACGTCCGAGGAATAATCGATGATGGATCTTCGGACAATCCAAAAACCGTTGAAAGAAAAATACCGCAGCGATCCGAGTAGCTCGCGCATCACGCTGAGAGCACACAGCGATGAGGCGGAGACTCCGATTGCGTGCTCGGTTGAGGTTGGTCAGAAGATTTTCGAAGCACAGGCGCACAGCGGTGTCGGTGGTCCAGGCACCGCTGCCTGTTCTGGTGATCTTCTACTCGGCGCACTCGCTGCGTGTGCTCAACTCACTTGTCAGCTCGTCGCGACGGCAATGGGAATACCATTCGAGCACATTCGCGTTGATGTCGAAGGCGAGATGGATCTAAGCGGTACGCTGGGAATTTCGAAGGAAGTGCCGGTGGGCTTCCAGGATATTCATGCGAAGTTTGATATCAATGCGCCGGATGCGACAGCGGAGCAGTTGGCTGCGTTGAAAGAGAAGACGGAGCAGTATTGCGTGGTGATGCAGACGCTGATGAAGCCGCCACGAATTCGAACAAGCTGGTCATCAAGCCCGTGAAACGGGCGACAGCATAAAGCCTGGGGCGCGAGCCCCAGGTAGTTTTCATACAAAACGTGGCCGAGCCCGGAAAGCGGGCGACAGCTACCGCCCGCGCTGCGGGCTTGAAATTTTTCGCGTAGAGATCCTGGGGCTTACGCCCCAGGCTTTATGCTCGCGCCCGCTTCGCGGGCATATAACGAAAGCGATGAAGGCCCAATTGCAGTCACCGTCATTCGATCAAGCCAGTGAGTGGCTGAACGGGCGGATTACTGCGCGGCAGACGAAGGGGCATCCGACTCTCGTTCACTTCTGGTCCATCAGCTCCGAGACATCAAAAACCAATCTCGCGCACGTCGCTGAGTTGCGCGACCAACGCAAACGCGAAGGCCTGCGTGTTGTCGCTGTACACGTGCCACAGTTGGAAGCCGAGAAGGAGCCACGCGCAGTGCGCGACGCGATCGCGAGGCTGAACCTCACCGAACCCTGTGCGCTCGACAATGACCATCGCATGAGTCGTGGTCAGGACGATTTACCCGTCTATTTTCTGCTCGATCACGAAGGAGAGATTCGAAGCTCAGCGAGCGGAGCACACGGTCTGGAAATAATCGAGGACGCACTGGACCAACTACTCGATGAGCTGCGAACGAATAATCCCTTTTGTCCCGCGTGTGAGCTGTTTCTGAACAAAGAGGCGATGTTTTGTGCAGACTGCGGCTCACCATTAACACTGCCCGGCCCCGGCACCCATCCCTATTATGAAAACCACTTCGCCTCTTCCCTGCCCACCGTTCGCTTTGTTAATCCCGATCCGTTAATCGGACACAAGATTGACGGCAAATACCAGCTCGTGGCCCGTTTGGGCGAAGGCGGTATGAGCGTGGTCTATCGCGCTCGTCGCGTGCATATCGGTGATGATGTCGCTGTAAAGATTTTGACCGGCAAGTTTGTTACCGATGATGCAGCGTTGACGCGTTTTCGCAGAGAAGCACGCGCTGCGGCAATGCTGCGACATCCAAACGTCATCACGATTCACGATTTCGGCGAGACAGACGACGTGCACGCCCCGGCGTACATCGTCATGGAGTTTGTAAAAGGAACACCGCTGCGTGAGCTGTTACGAAGCGAGGATCACTTCTCGGTTGAGCGGGGCACGCGATTGATGCGTGGAATTTGCGCCGGCGTTGGCTCCGCGCATCGCCAGGGCGTGGTCCATCGCGATCTCAAGCCGGAGAATATTCTTGTAGTCGCACCTGATGACGATTTCGAAGTTGAAAGCGTGAGGGTGGTTGACTTTGGGCTGGCGAAACTCCTCGCTGACGCAGGCGGCACATCGACAGGGGCGATTGTAGGCACTCCTTTTTATATGTCGCCGGAGCAGTGTCTCGGTGAGCCACTCGACGCGCGTTCAGATGTTTACAGTCTCGGCGCGATGTTTTACGAGATGCTGTCGGGCAAACGACCATTTGAAGCGGAAACTGTGTCAGGCGTGATCAACACGCATCTTCACGAGCCTCCACCACCTTTTGCCGCTTCGCTTGGAATACCACGAAGAGTATCAATGGGGATCATGCATGCGCTGGCGAAGGATCCCGATGATCGGCCGCAGACAGCAACTGAGCTGGCGCGCCAGATGCAGTTGGTTTGAGCCTATAGGACCATTGGTTCTAATTCTAGCTTGGCGCTTTTTGTGATTCTTTGTGGCTCCATTCAGCCATCCACGCACTGTTCTCCGCCGAGATTACTTCTTCACAGGCAACGACAAACTTGTAATCAGTCGCGCTTCCGCGTTGTATGTTACGTTCGACCTCCCATCGCGCCTTCAGCGCCTCGAGCTTCTCTCCCGCAGCTCGATAACTGATAATCATAAACTGATAACGGCCGGCATATTGACGAGCAGCAATTGCGGCGGTAATTGTGCTGATAACTGCAACCCAAGTGGCGACGGAAGCATAGGTGGTGGCAAGAATCCCAAGCACAACAGCAACTGCTCCGAGCGCTAAACTAAGTCCTCGGCTGGTAGCGAGCTTTTTCGCGTTCGCACTCGCGTGAAGTGAGTAAAAGTTAATCTGGTCATCTACACGCTGTTTGACATACTCGTCGACCGGCATCGGAACTGAAGGAAGTCTCTCGATCTTCTGCTCCTCGGTGATCGACAGCGGGGCAAGGTTCTCCACCGCCTTTGTTACTCTTTCGGGTTTCGCAAACAGTTCTTCAGGAGTTGTGATCGCGTCATACGGCGGCGCACCCGTGGCCAGTAAGTACGCCTGACTCTTAAAAGCCTCGGCGGCAGCACGAGCACGTACCGCCTTCGTTTCGGGTTCCGGACTAAAGATCTCTTTGCTGAAAAAAGCGGCGAGACCCAAAGCAGCACCGCTGACCAATCCCAGACCTCGCGTCCACCCCGACGACTGCGCAATCAAACCCCAGGCAGGTAGTTGTTGACTGAGCGTTCCTATGATCGCGCCGATAATACTGAGTAGTAAAACAATCTCACGCCAGCGCGACACTTTATTCTTGTACGCGCGCGCGGTTATGGCCCATGTGCGGTACTGACTCCAGATGTATTTCAGGGCCGACTTCAGCGATTCATTGTCGAGTGAGATGGGCGTACTCATCTGTGTTCATCCGCGAAAATCCGTGGCTAAACTTCTGAATGTTGATTTAAGAGCTGGATAGAGTTTTTGATATTGCTCGTAAACCAACTGGTACGTTGCGGCAGCCTCAGCATTCGGCGAGACGCGATCTGCAACAGCAATGGTCTGTGCACATGCTGTATCGACGTCGGGCCACGTGCCGACGCCGACACCAGCCAGCAACGCAGCTCCGAACGCCGCGCCTTCAGTCGTGTTCACTGTCACGAGCTCTGTTCCGAGTGTGTCTGCAAGAATCTGCCGCCACAAAGAGCTCTTCGCACCCCCACCCGATACCCGAATCTGATCTACTGAGCCAACCCCCGCATCGCGCATCAGGCAGAAGATGTCGTTGAGACCAAACGCGACTCCCTCGAGTATCGATCGCGTCAAGTGCGGTTGGCCGTGACGTCCTGTCAAGCCGATCCATGCGCCGCGTGCGAGCGGATCGGGATAAGGCGTTCGTTCTCCGCTCAAGTAAGGCAGAAATATCAGCCCTTCACTTCCAGCCGGAACTTGCGATGCGTCATTAACAAGCTCTGCAAAGCTTCGATTGCACCCAAACCTATCGTGATACCACTGTAGACTCCCCGCCGCACTAAGCATCACTCCCATCAGATGCCAACGATCGGCGACGGCGTGACAGAAGGCATGCAGCCGTCCTTCCGGCTCGACCAAAGGCGACTCGGTCGCTGCAAACACGACACCGGAAGTTCCAAG
>DASUYO010000148.1:0-41363 GCA_036377375.1 Pyrinomonadaceae bacterium | reverse complement strand
CTCAGGTCGTAAGGGTTCGCCGGAAAACTTCCGATGCCATCCGTGTCGCTGTTTGCTTTTGCCAAAACATAATACGCATTGAGCGTGGTGGTACGATGAAGCCGGCTGCTCAAGTTAACGATGAACTGATTCTGGTTGTAACGTCCGCTCGACTCATACTCGAAGACGTTGCAACGCGTAGACGAGTTGATATCGGGCGGAATGAAGTCAGCACAATCGAGCGGGCGAATGCCGCTCCCTGGCACACCCGGAATGAATGTTCCCGGCAGCGGCGCATTCAGCGGTCGCGTACGCAACACGTGCAACGTACGAACGTTGATATAGCTGGTTGCGATTGTCGTATTGTGCGGTAACTGGTGCTCGACACTGATCACTGACTGCATCGTGTAAGGCGCTTCCAAACCATTCTGGAGCCGGTAAACCGTTCCGGGTGCCGCAAACGTAAAGAGTTGATCCGCCGTTGGAATTAACGGAAAGAAGTCGGGATTCTGAACTGTGAATTGCTGCTGATTAATACCATTCAGCCGCAGTGCCGTCATCGTCAGGTTTTCACTCACCCGATCATAAAACACGCCGTAACCGCCACGAATGACAGTCTTCGACTGCTGCCCGCGCGGTGACCACGCAAATCCCAGACGTGGCCCAAAGTTGAAATGACTATCGATGTTACTCTGATTCTCGTAACGCAGACCAAGGCTGAGCGTAAGGTTCGGCCGGACCTTCCAATCGTCCTGAACAAAACCACCAACGTCCCACTGGCTCACTTTGCTTTCCGGATTACCGGTTGACAAACGAAACTGGCTCGCACCACCGCCGAGAAGCCGAATCTGCGCGCCAGTCAATCCCTGCGCAAGAAAAACCTGTGTGCGCCGGTAACGCTCGATACTGGTGATGAGCTCCGTGCCTCCACTCGGCTGATTGTTGGCATCGAGAATCGGCTCACGGTCGCCGCCGAAGAACGAGAAAGTACCGCCAAAGTTCTGCGGCGAAAACTGCGATATGTGAACTCCACGCAGACGAGCGCCAACCTTCAACGAGTGTGGTCCATGTGCGAATGAAGTGATATTGCTCAGCTCCCAGTCGTTGGTGGTGCTGTGCGACTGGCCCACCTGTGATCCGCCGCCAGTGAATGCTTCCGAAACGTCGATAGTGGGAATCGAATTGTCGGCATTCTGGAAATTAGTTTGATGTTCAAACTGAAAACGTGTTTCGTTGACGATCGTCTTGTTGATGACCGCCGTTTCAGTAAGCTGAATTCCGTTCTCAGTATTTCCTGTGTCGTAAGCGCGTGACGGAAGTGAGAATCCGCCGGTGCCGGTTATGCGTGTCGTCTTCGCATAGTTGTATCGGGCAATCAACGTGTTGCTCGGATTGATCTGATAATCGATTCTGGGGCTGAAAGTCGTTCGACGGCTGGGAATAGCAACCGTATCGGTGAAACCGACGATGTTGTTGTTCGCATCGAGAACAGTAGCGACGACGAGTGCCTGGTCATCAATGTCGCGCTTATCAAAATCGACAAAGAACGAGGCCTTCTTTTTCGAGATTGGACCACCGAAATTTCCGCCGTACTGGCGCGTCTGGATTGGCGGGCGTGAGTCAGCGAAAGGATTCCGAGCGTTCAACGCGTCGTCGTTGAAGTTGAAAGAAACCTGGCCGCGAAAACGATCAGTGCCGGGTTTGGTCAGAATCTCGATACGGCCTAAGCCGAGTCGATCGTACTCGGCGGAAAAGGGATTGGAGTTGATACGGATCTCGCGAATCGAAGCGCGCGGAGGCAAGCGGCCGCCTGTGAATCCGTCTACGAAGATCTGCCCGCCGTTTGGACCAGCCGAAGGACCAGCCAGCGCCTGTAGTGCCGCTGCGAGATCGTCCGGATCGTCCGGCAGCGACTCGAGGTCATCGCCTTTCAAAACAACTGCGCCTGCGTTGTTTTCAGGTTCAGTGCTTAACTCGCGATTGTCAGTGGCAACTGTGACCTTCTGTTCTTCGATTGCGACTTTGAGAGTGATATCAAACTGGACCGTCTTCGCGGCGACTACTTCGACGTCGTGATTTTCAAACAGGGCAAAGCCCGCGTTCGTTGCGCGGACCGTGTACTTGCCGGGCGCCAGGCCGTTGACAACGTAAGTGCCCGAACCATTCGTAACAACCGACTTCTCGACGCCCTTCGCATCGATCACCGTCACACTCGCGCCAACTATCGCGCCGCCCAACTCATCCAGCACCTGTCCACGCAACCCACCCGGCCGCTGCTGCGCAAGCACGAGCCCGGGAATGCTTGCGCACAGGGCAATTACCACCAAGATTCTCTTCATTCGAAGCTCCTTCGAACTGCATACTTGGGTCAACTGTAGGGGCGGCCGTCCGTGGCCGCCCGTCTTCGTTACTCATATGTGCCGAATTTAACGACGGGCGGCCACGGAGGGCCGCCCCTACAGTTGACCCAATCTGCGGTTCCGGATTGTAGCGAAATTGGTCGTAAAGAGTCTGTCAATGGATTGTAAAGTTTTGTCAGTTCTGTGGAGTTTCCGATTGACACTTCTTTACGCACGAAAACTGGCCGTTATTGTAGGATCTTCGCCGACTTGCCTGAGTTCGCAATATGTCCTTAAATCTGGCCGAGCAACCAATGGAACGTGTTCTTGTAATTGACGACGACGTCGGTCTTTGCGAGCTGGTCGGAGAGTATCTTGAGCCGGAAGGCTACACGGTTGAAGCAATTCACAATGGTGAGCGAGGCGTCGATCGCGCGCTTTCAGATGAACACGATCTTGTTGTGCTGGATGTAATGTTGCCGGGCACGAACGGGTTCGACGTGCTGCGACGAATCAGGGCACGTTCTCGGATTCCCGTTTTAATGCTGACCGCCCGAGGCGACGACGTTGATCGAATTGTCGGCCTCGAGATCGGCGCAGATGATTACCTCCCAAAACCGTTCAACCCGCGCGAGCTTGTCGCTCGCATTCGTGCTGTGTTGCGGCGCGCGCAGCCCGTTGAGTCAACTACTTCAGCACGCGAAACCATTCGCGTTGGTGACATTGAAATGGACAGCAACACGCGCAACGTCCGCCGGTCGGGTGAAGTAGTTGAGCTCACCGGTGTCGAATATGATCTGCTCGAAATCCTGTTGCGCAATGCTGGTCAGATAGTCAAACGCGAAGATCTGGTGAAGGAAGTGTTGGGACGCGAGCTGTCGCCATTCGATCGCAGCATCGACATGCACGTCAGCAATCTGCGTAAGAAGTTGGGCCATCAATTGAATGGTCTGGAGCGAATCAAGACCATTCGAGGCGTCGGCTATATCTACGGCGCCACGTCACAAAATGAGTAAGCCACAAAAAAGCACAAAAATCACAAACGGTTTTTCCTTATCTTTTGCGCTTTTTGTGCCTTTTTGCGGCTAAGTAAGTAATGAAGAATCCGTTTAGCAGTTTATATCTCAAAATCTTCATCTGGTTCTGGCTCGCCATGATCATCATCAACATCGTGTTGTTTGCTGCGGTGGCGCTCACTCGCCCCACGCCAACCAGACGTTCGTGGCGCGACTTCGCTCAGGTTGGACCAAATGCACAGAAGGCTGCCGAGATTTACGAGCAATCGGGATCAGCAGCGTTAATGTCTGCGCTCCAGGCGACTGAAAAATCATCAGGAGTCAGTGCTACTTTCTTTGACGAGAGCGGCAAAGAACTTTCCGGTCGGACAATTCCGCCCGAGGCCCCCGAGCTGATTGCCAAGGCTGCTGAAACTCGCGACCTCGAGTTTAACTTCGTCGGACAAAACATACTCGTCGCGCGGCCCGTTGTGAGCTCAAAAGGCCAGCGCTACACGTACGTCGCACACATTCCTCGTCCGCCTTTCCAACCGAGCTTTCAAGCACTTGGTTTGCGACTGCTCGTCGTGCTCGTCATCGGCGGTATCTTCTGTTTGTGGCTCGCGCGTTATCTCACGCAGCCACTGCTGAAACTTCGTACGACTACAAACGAGCTCGCCGAGGGAAATCTCGGCGCTCGCGTTTCAACCAAACTCGCCAAACGCCGCGATGAAGTTGGACAGTTGGGACGCGATTTCAACACGATGGCAGAACGTTTGCAGTCGATGGTGAAAGCACAGCAACGACTGCTCGGCGACATCTCGCATGAATTACGATCGCCGTTGGCGCGACTGGGAGTTGCTCTTGGCCTGGCGCGGCAGCGTTCCGGCCCAGAGGCGAATGGCGCACTTGATCGCATCGAGCGTGAGTCAGACAATCTCAACGAGATGATCAGTCAGTTGCTGACGCTGACTCGGCTGGAAAGCGGAACGGATGGGCGCAAGAGAACTGACGTCGATCTCGCGGCGCTGGTTAAGGAAGTGGCTGATGATGCTGATTTCGAAGCACGCAGTTTGAATCGTTCAGTGCAGGTAGTTTCGAGTGATAAGTGTTCGATCAAAGGCGTCGAGGAGTTGTTGCGGAGTGCGGTTGAGAATGTTGTGCGCAACGCCGTGCGTTACACGCCTGAGGGAACGGCAGTTGAAGTAGCTCTTCGGAAACAGAATGGCGCCGGTGACAACTATGCAGTCATCACCGTGAGAGATCGTGGTAAGGGTGTTCCAGAGGAAGCACTCGAGAAGATCTTTCGTCCGTTCTATCGAACTGAAGATGCGCGTGACAGGCAGAGCGGTGGTGGTTCAGGCTTGGGCCTCGCCATCACCGAACGCGCTGTGCGCATGCATGGTGGCTCAATTCAGGCAGTTAATGCTGCTGATGGCGGACTGGCAATCGAGATGCGATTGAATCTAAATCAGCATTTATCTGCGTAAATCTGCGCCCTGTTTTCTTCGTTTCCTCCGCGTCAGCTCCATCTCCACAAACCTCACCACCAGGATCCAAATCAACGCCGCCGCGAATCCCGCGATCACATCAGTCGTGTGATGCACGCCCAGATAAATTCTCGACAACCCAATCAACAAGAACATCGCCGCCGATACGATCCAAATCGCGATACGCACGCGTCTGGATTTAACACCCGCCGTGAGAATCGCAGCGAGCGCACCGAAGAAACATGCGCTCGTCAGCGCGTGGCCACTGGGAAAGCTATACGTTTCCGGCGCCGTCAGGTTGAAAAACGGCACCGGCCGCTCACGTTTGAATGCAAGCTTCAGCGTCACATTCAACAACCCCGAGCCAATCATCGTGATCGCGAAGAGTTTTGCTTCGCGACCCCATTTTCGCATCGCAAAGTGAATGACAACCACGATCGTTCCGAACGTCAGCGAGATCGTGGACCCGACAAACGAGAGGCCGCGCATGATCGCGGTGAGTAAGGGCGTGGCAAGCTGATGGACTGCTGCACGCGTGACTTCGTCGAAATGTCGCGTCTCACCTTCGAGTACCTCGTCTGCCAGCCAGCCAAAGAAAATCAAAGCCGCGATCGCCGCCGCGAGGCCCAGCAGAAGTGATAGACTAAGAAACTCAAACGAACGCTTCTTTTTTGTGGGTGTGTAAGACACTGTTTCTTTACTAACGAGATCCGCGTGAGCACGTCAAGATCGAGCCGCAAAAAGGCACAAAAAGCACAAAAGTCGTTACTGAGTCTTTTGTGCTTTTTGTGCCTTCTTGTAGCGATCGTTCTGCCCGCTAATGGACAACGCAAATGGAAGCTCGTCTGGGCGGATGAGTTTGATTACACCGGTCTGCCGGATCCGCAAAAGTGGGGCTACGACGTTGGCGGTCATGGCTGGGGCAACAAGGAGTTGCAGTTTTACACCGAACGTCGCCAAGAGAACGCGCGCGTCGAAAACGGGCACCTCATCATTGAAGCGCGCAAAGATGACTGGGAAGGTCACAAGTACACTTCCGCGCGTCTGGTCACGAAAGGTAAAGGTGACTGGACCTACGGCCGCATCGAAGTGCGCGCAAAGTTACCCTCCGGCCTCGGAACATGGCCCGCGATCTGGATGCTTCCCACGCGTTGGGAATACGGAAGCTGGCCCAATAGCGGCGAGATCGACATCATGGAGCACGTCGGCTTCGATCCTGACGTGATCCACGCATCAGTTCACACCACGTCGTATAACCACACTATCAACACTCAAAAGACTGCGACACTCAAAATCCCAACCTCCCGCACAGGATTTAACGTGTACGCGATCGAATGGTCGCCGCAGGAGATTCGCGCCTTCGTCAACAACCAGCACTATTTCACTTTCAAGAACGAGCGCCTCACAAACTCGTCAGCCGATTTCAAACAGTGGCCATTCGACAAAGAGTTTCACCTGCTCCTCAACATTGCGGTCGGCGGCACATGGGGCGGCGCTCATGGCGTCGACGATCGCATCTGGCCACAGCGAATGGAGATCGACTACGTTCGTGTGTATCAGTAGCTAACTGCACCAAGCCACATAAACACGAGCCATCTTTTTTGTGCCTTTTGTGCCTTTTTGCGGCTTTATTCAGTTCTCAACGCAATAATCGGATCCACGTGTGTGGCGCGGCGCGCAGGGATCAGACACGCCAACAGTGCAACGATCAATAACACAATCGAAACGCCCGCGAACGTGAGCGGATCCGTGGCCGACACGCCATAAAGCATGCCTGTCAAAACGCGCGACATCGCGAGCGCCCCGGCTAATCCGAACGCGAGTCCGATCAGCGTCATTGTCATTCCCTGTCGCACAACCAATTGCAGAACGTCGGCTCGTTTGGCGCCGAGTGCCATGCGAATGCCAATCTCCTGCGTTCGCCAGCTCACCGAATAACTCATCACGCCATAAAGCCCAACCGCCGCGAGCAGCACAGCGACGCCCGCGAAGACTCCGAGCAGCAACATATTGAATCGGCGCGGTGCGACTGAGGTGCCGAGCAACTGCTCGAGCGTTTGTGTCCGCCAAATTATCTGGCTCGAATCAAACGCTTTCACGGCCGCGCGCGCAGCCGGCGTGAGTTGTGACGCATCGCGCGCTTCAGTTCTAATCACGAGGTTCATTCGCCGTTCGGGCTTCTGAAGGTACGACACGTACATTTCCGGCTGGACGGCTGCATCGAGCCCCTTGCGGTGAACGTCTTCAACAACACCGATGATTTCGCGCGGAATTTGTGCTGGGCCATCAAAGATGATTCGGTTGCCGATTGGGTCTTCATTGGGAAAGTAGCGCTTTACGAAAGCATTGCTGACGACCATTACATTAGGAGCGTTTGCAGTGTCCGCATCTGTGAAAACACGACCGCGCAGCAGTGCAATATTCATCGTTTTAAAGTAATCACCACCCGCGACGTTGTAGTCCGCGACGTACTCCTCACCAAGTTTGTAAGGAGGGTGGCCTTCGATATTAAAACTCAGCACAACGTCGCGATCAGTCAGCGGGACGTTGTAGATTACCGAGACGTTGCGCACTCCCGGAACCGTCTTCATTCGTTCGACGAGCTGTTGAAAAGCTGCCGATTGTTGCTCCGCCTTCGGATACTTTGCTCTGTCCAGCGGAATATCCAGCGCCAGCACACCTTTCGGATCGAAGCCCGCGTCCGTGTGCAGCAGGCGCCAGAAACTGTTGATCAATAGTCCCGCGCCGGCGAGCAGCATCAACGACAACGCGACCTCAGAAACAATCAGTGCACCACGAACGCGGTTGCGCCCGCTGTGCGACAGTCCTCGTCCGCTGTCCTTCAGCATCGTGCCCGGCGCAGGCCTCGAGGCCTGTAGTGCCGGCACGAGACCGAACACGATGCCAGTCAACATCGAGACGCCCAGCGTAAAGAAGAGCACATAGCGATCAACGCTGACGTCGCGCAGTCTAGGCACATTCGCTGGCCCATATGCTACGAGCAGGCGCGTTCCCCACGTAGCCAGCAATAGACCGACAGCGCCGCCTGCTAACGACAACAGAACACTCTCGGTAAGGAGTTGCGCGGCAATGCGGCGACGGCTTGCACCGAGCGCCATCCGAATAGCGATTTCCTTCTGCCGCGCGACAGCACGCGCGAGTAGGAGATTGGCCACGTTCGCGCATGCAATCAGCAGTACCAGACCGACTGCGCCAAGCATGATGAGGAGTGCCGTGCGATAATCGCGTGTGACGTCTTCGTGCATCGACACAGCATTGAAGATCACGTTTGTGTTTGACTCAGGCGATCGACTTTCGATTTGTCTTGAAATGAGGTCAAGATCTGCTTTCGCCTGCTCGACTGTGACACCCGGCTTGAGACGCCCGATTACATCCAGAAATCTATTCGCACGTTCTTCGCGCATTCCCTTCGTCACAAACTGCGCTGCAAACATCGGCTCCCAATAGTCCTGCGTATCGTCGCTGATGGGAAACTCAAAGCCAGCCGGCATTATGCCGATCACCGTAGCCTTTCCGCCGAGGTTTATCTCGCGGCCGATAATGCCCGGATCGCCACCGTAACGCCGTTGCCACAGGCCGTAACTCAGCAAGATCACCGGAGCTGCGCCGGGTTTGTCTTCGTCGCGGGTGAACGTGCGGCCAAGCACCGGTTTGACGCCGAGCAACGAGAAGTAGTCGGAGCTGACTGCGGCGCCGAGTACGCGTTCGGGATCGCCGCCCTCGGTAGCGATCGTGCCACTGCCCTGAACCGTGGCGACGTATTGAAGGGTGGTCGACGACTGTTGCACGTCGAGAAAATCAGGCACCGAAAATGTGCCGCGGCCGTCGAGAGTTTGGTTGCGCTGTTCAGTTGAAAGCGCCACCAGTTGTTTCGGCTGTGGGTAGGGAAGTGGTTGCAGGAGGACAGTGTTAACGACCGAGAAGATTGCCGTGTTAGCGCCGATGCCTAAGGCGATGGCAATGATCGCGACGATACTCACGCTCGGTCTTTTGAACAACGTTCGAGCGGAGTAGACAAGATTTCTCCAAAGGATATCCATCAGTTGCTCCCTTGATGTATAGCTGGGTCGTGCTGCTTACAATGATGCGAGTGTCTGCCGAATCAAAGACTGTGCCAGCAAAATGATTTGTACTTTTGTGCGTTTCTGCGCCAATCTTTTTCGCAAATGAGACTATGCAATCCCATTTTCGACAAACGCTTTGGGGAGTGAAGTGAGTCCGGACACGCGACGACATCGCGGTGCGCATCCTGCTGACGCTGAGCTTTTCGCGGCGGAGGAATTGGCGAAGCTTCGTGGAGCTGTCAGTGAGCTTTGCTGGTTAATGTCGCGAGGTTACAACATGACCTCGTCGCTCAAACTCGTAGGTGATCGCCACGGGCTTCGTGAGCGGCAGCGTTTGGCCGTGTCGCGCTGCGCCTGTTCCGACCAGGATCGGCAACGACGGAAAGATCACTGCATTGCGGTGGAGCAGTTACGAGATCAACAGGTGAGTGTAGATGGATTTAATTTGATCATTACTGTCGAAGCTGCGCTGAGCGGTGGTGTTTTGCTGGTTGGCATCGACGACTGCATTCGCGACCTTTCAAGCGTACATGGGTCTTATCGATCGGTTGAAGAAACTGATCGAGCAATCATGATGATCGGCGATGCATTACAAACACTTGCGCCATCATCGGTGCACTGGTTTCTCGATCGGCCTGTGTCCAACAGCGGCCGCCTCGCCGCCAAACTCACCGACCTCGCTTCGAAGAATCAGTGGCCTTGGAACGTCGAAGTCGTCTTCAATCCTGACACCGCAATCATCGCCGCCCCCGGCGTCGCCATCACCTCCGACTCCTCCATCCTCGATCACGTTTCCCGCTGGGCCGACTTGAAAACCCACTTGCTTGCACACGAGATCCCGCACGCATGGCTCGTCGATCTCAGGACTAATTAAGAATCGGATTTGTTGAGGTATGCGATTGGTGGAGCCGAGGGGGATCGAACCCCTGACCTCATGACTGCCAGTCATGCGCTCTCCCAGCTGAGCTACGGCCCCAAAGGTGAGAAGTAACAACGCGTAATTCGTTGGCCGAGAATAGCCTGCGCGAATTTTGCAGTCAAGCTGCCGTCCATGTTAGATAATCGCTGAGTTTGAGGGTCTTAGTCGGAGTCAGAAGGTCTCCAAAAATCCAATCAGAAACTTGAGCTTGATTTGAGAACTTTTGAGAAATCTCTAAGGACTTTTAGATTGTGCTGGATTAGTCTTTCCTGGACAATAATTCTGGTCAGACTTTCAAGACTGAGCAGGCCGGAGGAGACCAAATAAAACATGCTAATCTTTGGTTGATACGCATTCAAATGATATACATTACTGTCTTTCTGAGGTCCCGGAAAGAAAATACCTTAACACGGAATTGCTGAACTGACAGTCTCGATCTGATCGAGATGCTCAGGGATATGTGTCGTTTGCACATTGCTGAAAATGTCACTATTAGGCCATAATCTAACCCTTATAAGGGACATATTATGCCGAACTCAACGGGCCGATCATTACGAGTTACGCTCTCCGAACAATCCGTTGATCTATTGGAACAATTGACTGAAAAGGGCATTTACGGCAAGAGTAAGTCAGAAATCGCAGGAAGATTTATTGATAACGCGCTGCAAAGGGAGTTAGAAAAGTCTCATTTAAAACTTGAGTTAGATCGAAAAAAGAAGAAGCGATAAGACATGTCAGCTGCAGTGAAACACGGCTCTAAAACGATTCCCGTTGTTCCCAACAATGAAAACGGTAACGGATATCCCATTTCAACCTATCAGCCTCTTAGCAGTGTATGGGAGGGCAGTGATGGCGATTTGCTGGAAGCGATGCTGAACTTCTATCCCACTATCTCGCCTGAACCGATCCTGGATGCTACCTACAATGCGGGACGGTTCTGGAAGGACTCGAAGCGCCGCGTTGTATCGATGGACATAGACCCTCAGTACAATCCCGACATTCTCTGTGATAATCGAAAAATGCCCGGCGTGCATTCAGGACGATTCGGAGTAGTAGTTTATGATCCACCGCATGTTGGACCACAAGGAAGGGATAAAAGCAAGAAACGATTCGATGTTGATTTCGGCGCTACAATCGAATGCGGTAAAGAACACAACTGGAACCTTAGTTACTTGTATCCTGATTTTCTGAAACAAGCAAAAAGAGTTCTCAAGCCTGATGGCTTACTGCTCGCAAAAATTACGGACATGGTAAATAATCACAAGTCGAAATGGCCGCACTGTGATTTTATACGTATGGCCGAAGAAGCCGGATTTACAGTTTGCGATCTGATAGTGAAGATTCGCAATGGTCCGATGACCTCCAACAAATGGAAGGCGGCCCATCACGCGAGGAAGCGACACTGCTTTTGGATCATCTGCCGGAATAGCAGTAGTTGTGAGCGTGAGTTTCAGGTGATTTTGGGAAAAAGCTGATCCCACTTGCTAACCCGATGTGTTCCGGGTCGCCCTACGCCCGGCACCTTGCTGCCGAATCCGCTCAGATTCCATTCCGGTTTGTAGTGTGACATCAAAGCAAATTCAGCAGCGAAAACCCACCATTCACTTCTAAATGTTAGGTAGCGGCATGACATATGGGTAAGCTTAATATTCTGCCGATTACCTATTTTACCGACATGTTCATTTAGCCGGCTCCGTAGCGTCCTACCGCTCTTGGTCATCTCTTTAGTCGCTTTGCCGATGTACACGAGTTTACGTTTGTAATACAGAGCGTAAATTCCACTGAGCGCCGGACCAACGCCTTTGGTAAGCCGTAGTTTTGGACTGGATTCCAGTTTCTCCACCACTTGCAGACGTATGCCACGATCCAAGTCAAAGTCAAAAAAATGCGGAGCGCTAGACGAAAGCTGGGTGAGACTATCCGAAGGTTCGAGTACCTGTGATCTTTTCCTTTTTTGCCGGTTTGGTGGAAGCACGTACCTCAGCCGCTTTATAGTCGAGTAAATACTTCTGAAGCGCCGCTCGCTTTTCATCTGGAGTTAGCTCACGAGCGGGAAATTGCGTTTCCAATTCCTTGCGCAGCGCATTAAACTTTGTCAGCGCTTTTTTCTCAATCCGGGTACGCAATAGCTCTTGATCTTGCAGGGTGACAAGATAAGTACCGTCTTGTTCTTTGCTGAGATGTAGATCGCCGGGAAAAAAAGATAGCTTCATGAAGGGCCGGCCTCTAAAACGTACGCGATGCTATCATCCAGAGACCTCTAGGGCAATTATATCTTGATCACTTTTAGATCCAATGCTTGCTCGAATGTTCCGCGCTTCGTTTCGTCGCGTCGTAGCGGAAGAACCTTACTTCGCGCTCAAGCGATCAACATCAAACGCGTAGGTCACTTGCCCGGAAGTCAGCACAAACAACTTCTTGCCGTCCAAACTGAACCTCACAAACGCGGCACTGGTCTTGAAGCGGAGACGTGCCTGCGTGTTGCCCGTTGCTAAGTCGTAGATCGTAAGTTCGCCGGGATAATTCTGCACAGCGATCTGGTTCCCTTTCGGATTCAGGGCAGCGTTCGCCCCAAAAAATCTGTGTCGCAGATCGCCGTCCGCGATCGAATAAACCAGGACGCGGTTGTTGTCGTCGCGCAACACAAGCCAGTTGCCTTCAGAGAATCCCGATTCGATATCAAATGAACCTTTTCCCGTCTCCAGCAAGAGACTCCCGACCGACTTGTTCTCAAAGGCGTCGATGATTTCAATAACGTAGTCGTCATCTTTGTTGCCCATCTGACGCGAGCGTTCAACAAGAGCCGGATCTTCCTTCACCCGGGCCTTGCCTGCTTCACTGCCCAGGCCCCAGTACAAAATCATGCGGCCAGAGAAATCGTCGAAGAAGTAACTGGGGGCTTCCTTCGGAAAGTCTTTGCTCCAAATAACCTTGTCATTGACGACGTCGTGCAGTTCGAATCGCACTTCGCGACTCAACGTTTCATTCGAGTCGCCGGACGCCATCGAGTCCGATCCATCTTTATCCTTCGCTTTCTTTTTATCGGCCTCCTTCAGCGCTTTGAGACTCTTTCGAACAAGCATAAAGCGACCATACTGTCGAGCGCCTCGCTCAGGTACCTCACGCAACACGTTGGCGGCGCCCTTCGATCCGTCCAGGTAAACAAGACTGTGATTCACCGGTTGAAGCTTTGGAAAATCACCAATGGCGGTGCCATTAGCCGCCACCAGGGCACCACGGAAACCTCTCACGTGAATCTTGCGCTCGCCAGTGTTCAAGTCCCACATAGCGCCGCGAGTTTTCGAAGAAACTGCAAGCCACTGCATGTTGTCGGAAACATTCGCCGCGTAAATGCGGTTCATCGACCCCACCGGGATGTCAACTGAACCGATTTGCGTATAGTTGAGAGTCTTCCTCTCGAGGTCAAACCGCGCTGTAGAGAGTGCGACGTCTCCTGAGAAAGAGTAATAGACAAGCACGTCGTTCCAGAGCGCGACATTCGAACTGTCAAAAGCGCCCACAATCTCGGCCCTCTCCAGGTCAAAGAAAGTAACGGCGTTGTTTGAATACTTGACCATAACGTATTTCGGATTTGCCGCAAGGGTCATGTCTGTGGCAAACAAGGCAAACTTCGCGAGTCTCCTGCCCTCCGGAAAAGTGAATATGCCGGCGCCGTCACTGTCCGTCGGCATGGTAGCGAGGATCTTGGTCGGGCTCAGGAAAATGAAAGCGCTTCGAGTCGCCTTTTTCAGGTCGCCGCTCGTTGAGATTTGTTTGCCCGCCGAGATATCGATTGCCAAAGCATCGGTCTCACCGATGGCGATTGAGTCGATGAAGATACGGAAGCGATACTGGTTTGAACGCGCGGCGAGAAGATAGTGCGAGTCGGGAGAAAATTGGAGGTTAAAGAGGGTGTTCTGATGCGAAGTATCGTCGTCGTCACTCCTAAGCGCAATCCACAGTATGAGCTCCAAGACGTTTAGCTTGGCGAACTCCTTCTTCTGAAAGACTCTCTTTCCTGTTTCTATCTCAGTAACGCTCAAACCGAGATCGTAGTCAACGCAGGCCAGGTATTTGCCGTCAGGTGAAATCGCCTGTTCCCAACAGTCGCGTCTGATCACGAGTTCGCGAACCTCGACCGGTTTGGCGTCGGCGATGCTCCATTTTTCAAACCGCAATGATTCCGTATCAAAGATGACGAACTTGCCGTCGGGCGTAAAAGATGCCGGACGAGCGTCGGTCGTGGATATCTGAAAAGCTACTTTCAATGGATCACGTTGAATGATAGTGATCGCGAAATCATCCTGGGCCAGGAAATACTTACCGTCGCCCGCTATGGCCACGTGCCAGATGTCGCTCTTGAGCTGCGGCGAGAGTTGTCGTTTCCAAATTAGACCGGGCAGCTCTTCGGCGACTCCCGCCTGGTGAAACGAGACCACTTCAGCCTGCCAGTTTAGATACCGCTCCGACGCGTTGGCACTGCGGTTCTCGCGGCAAGCCGGCGGCAGCATTTCCGTGGCTTTGACCATCTCGCGCAGGCGCTTATCGGCGGGAGGTGAGCCGCCGAAAATGTTTGTAAACCAGTTCCCTGACTTGGCTTTCGCTTCCGTAAGCCGCGCAAAGAATTCTGAAAACGCGTTTGGATCGTAGCCAGCCGCCACCATTGCAAACAAACCAATGCGATCTGCTTCGAGCTGTTGGGCCGAGTCATGGCCCGAAGGCCGTGAAACACTCTTCGTGCGCTCTCTTTCGATCAGCAGGTTGTATTTTTCAGTTATGTCCTTGCGATCGCTAAGTTGAGTAACGTTGAGGATCTTTTTGAAAAGCTCCGATATGTCGGTGGCGGAGTGGTGCACCGCGGCGTGTCCCAATTCATGAGCCATCACTCCTGCCAATTCGTCTTCCGTCCTGGTAAAGGCGATTAGTTTCCGGGAAATGAAAATGTATCCGCCGGGCGTGTTGAATGCATTCGCGTCGGGGATGTCGATGATGAAGAACTGAAACTTCAGCCCTGTGGGTGGCAGGTGACGGACCAGCCGTTCACCGATTTCCCTCACGTATGCGAGTAGCTTTTCGTCCTGGATGTAACGAGTTTCGCTGGCCATCCGCTGAGCGTTCAGCTCGCCGAGAATCATCTCCTGTTCGGGAGTGAAGATGTTGTAGTTCTGGGAATTTGCCGTCACAGCCGGCGGTTTGCAGTCCTGAGCGGAAGCAGCAACACAGCCGAGCGTAATGCAAAGGAGCAGGAAGAGGGAGTAAGTGATTTTTGTAGACAAGGTGGATTCTCCCGTAAACCGAGGTAGGATTTCTTCAGTTTCGTCAAAACCGCTATGAAGCTCGCGGTAATGAATGCGGAGTTGCAGCTTAGCCTAGAGCATGGAGAGGATCAAGCAAATACAATCTCATCTCAGAATATGGTGTTTTCCCGGCGCGACGAAGCGTACTGACCTGGTGATAATATGATATTGTCTGGCCGATTACGACGAAGCTCAGCGCCGCGTTCAAGCGTATAACAGCGCTCACGACAAACGGATCAAATCCCCACGCATAATAATTTTATTGAGTTCGAGTTCCGAGAAGTCCTATGGATGACGCAATGGATCAGATGGGCGGTCACGAGACGATTAGGATAACAGATGACGAATCTGAGACACCTAAACAGCTCAGCCAGGATTCGTTGCTCGGTACGATCCTGGATGGGCGTTATCGCATTATTCGCGAACTTGGAGTATCAACAGGTTTCGGC
The DNA here is from genome assembly GCA_036377375.1 of Pyrinomonadaceae bacterium. Lineage (GTDB taxonomy): Bacteria > Acidobacteriota > Blastocatellia > Pyrinomonadales > Pyrinomonadaceae > PSRF01. The sequence goes on along the minus strand of DASUYO010000148.1, from coordinate 25,810 downwards.
ATGAGATCGAAGCTCTTGCACGGGTAGATCACTCCGGTATTGTCGGAATATTCGACACCGGACAATTGCCCAATGGCAATCCGTTATTGTCATGAAGTATGTGGAGGGTGTCACGCTGCGCTCGTGCATTACGCCGGAAGGCATGTGGTTGGAACGCGCAGGCAACTTGATAAAGCAAATCGGTTCCGCACTCGCTGCTGCGCACGAGAAAGGTATCTTGCACCGAGATCTCAAGCCTGAAAATAAGATCCGCAAAAATTTGCTGATGCTCTTGCCGATTCGATGATTGATGACGGAGAACTTGGGGTTCGACGTCAGCGGCCGGCTGCAAGTACGGAGGCTCGGGGATCAATTCTGGCGAGACGAGGTGGCAAAGCGCTCGTCCTCGGTTTAATTGTTTTGTTGGCACGTATTTCAGCGGCCGTAATATGGAAATTTCTCAGTGGTTCTTTATTCCACGATGCTGAGATAGAAAAAGAACGATCGAAGCGAGAGTATGTGCCTGCAATCAGACTTGCAAGGATTTACGCCATTCTCGGACAGAAAGATCAGGCATTTGCATCGCTTGATAAGGCTTACGAAAATCGGGAGGACGGGTTGGTCCATATCAACGTGGATCCGAGATATGACAGTCTTCGTTCGGACCCACGTTTTTCAAACCTGCTACAACGCATGGGTCTCACGCCAAAGCAAAGTCGATAATTAGCTTCTACTGATACAGCTTGCCATTCCAGTGCAGGAGCTTTCGCGAGAGTGTGCGGCCGTTGTCGTCGATCTTGCCTTTGTCGTCGTCGATGTAGATGACGAAACTTGGGGCGAGCGAAGAGCCGCGCACGATCTTCAGTGGTTCGGCGCCGTTGGCGCTCAATAGCATTGCGGAGGAGATCTCATTCGTCAGACCGTGCTCTCCTCTGAAGAGTTTCTTTGGGATTGCCTGGTGAGTGCGTGAATCGATCGTGAAGTAGTAGTTGGTCAAGCTTGGATTGAGGCCGCCGCTGCCGGTTGAAACTTCGATAATCTCTTCACCGTTGAGTTTGGCGAAGTCGAGACCAACCGAATTGTCTGCGCGAGAGAAGTAGCCATCCAGCACTTGCGTGACAACGACGCGACCGCCATCGCGGTAAAGCAGAAATGCATTCGAGCCGCCGTACTGAGTTTGATAACAAGGATCGGGTATCAACATGAGCCGAATGCGATCGTTTCCGAATAACCAAAACAAATATTCTCCGCTGGTAAAAGCGTGGCGCTGATCTCGCGTCAAAGTGCCTGGCTCGTGAGTGAAATCGCAAACGCTCAGATCTACGATATCGACCGACCACCACGTCGCATCGGAGTATGATGAGAGCTGGGACACCAGACTCTTAATTGCCGCGACTCTCATTGAAAGTTTCAGGATCTTCTCGTCCCAGTCGTTCGCTTGATCGTCACAGGGATACTTAAGCTCCGGTATCGGCTTTAACGCAGCGAGCACCGAGCGTTTACAAACAAGAGGTGTTTGGCGTCGCTGTGCGAGTGCGGTGAAGGTGCTAAGGATGCTTACAAGAACAACACTAACCGCGGTGGGGGTTACCGGATTACGCATGTGGGGATTTTAGTCTTAGATAGGGCAACGTGGAAGAGCCGATCCGCAAAACTATTTACAGCAGTAGATCCATGCTTTAAGTTTAGACAGGATTTACCAGACTCTCACTAAAGGAGAAATTAAAAATGCCCGATCCTCTAAACGCAGTCATTGATATCTCTCATCACAACGCCAACATAGATCTGCAACAAGCAAAAGGCGACGGAATCATCGGTGTTATTCATAAAGCTACGCAGGGCCTTACTGGTCTCGATCCGATGTATCAAACGAATCAAGCCAAAGCAGCTGCCGCCGGACTCTTGTGGGGTGCATATCACTTCGCGACTGGCGGCGACGGAGTTGAGCAGGCTCAGCACTTTCTCCAGGTAGTCGGAACGACGAACAACACTCTGCTGGTTCTGGACTTTGAACAAAACCCAAGCGGGTCAAGCATGTCGCTCGAAGATGCGCGAGCCTTTGTCACTCACATTAACCAGGTGACCGGTCGATTTCCAGGTTTCTATTCCGGCTCTTACATCAAGGAGTTGCTCGGCAGCAATAAAGATCCCATTCTCGCACAGTGCTGGTTATGGCTTGCGCAATACGGCCCTACGGCAGTAGTGCCAGTGAACTGGCCGACCTGGACCATGTGGCAGTACACAGATGGCGCAGTAGGTCCTCAACCACACGAGGTCGCCGGCATTGGACACTGCGATCGAGACAAATTCAACGGCACTGAAGATCAACTGCACACTCTGTGGCAGGGTTAGTATTAGCCGCGAGATCGTCGTATCGCGGCGATGAGGGCGAGGGCGGAGCCGCCTACGAATAAAAGTGCGCCGCCAACGACGCGCGCCTGGTTCGGTATTTGGCGAACACCCGTATCTGTAATGACAACTCCTGACTTGGGTTCGATGTAGAGCGCGCGGTAAGTGATCACGCCACCCGCTGTAGCTATCAGAATGCCGACAATGAGGATCAGAGCTCTCATTTACCCTTGAACGCTGCCTTGCGTTTCTCGAGAAACGCACTGACGCCTTCGTCTTTGTCTTCAGTTGAGAAGCAGAGCGCAAACAGATCCACTTCGCGACGGAGTCCCTCGTCCAGATTCGAACGAGACGCAAGCTTCACTGCTTCTTTCGCAAGCTGCAACGCAATCGGACTTTTATCAGCAATGCGGTTTGCGATTTCCATCGTCTTTGCTTCGAGATGCGCGGCGGGCACAACGTGATTCACCAGGCCAATTGAAAATGCCGTGTTAGCATCGATGATCTCTCCAGTGAGAATCATCTCCATTGCTTTTCCTTCACCTACGAGACGCGTCAAACGCTGCGTACCACCACCACCTGGAATAATCCCCAGGTTAATCTCAGGTTGACCAAACGACGCCGTTTCACTCGCCACGCGAATGTCGCATGCCAGCGCCAGCTCACAACCACCACCGAGACAGTAGCCATTGATCATCGCGATCACAGGCTTCGGAAAAGTATCGATTGCAGTAAACAATGAACGGCCCATCATCACGTCGCGCTGCGTGATCGAAGTGCGTCCGGCAAACTCCCCGATGTCGGCGCCTGCGATAAACGCCTTATCACCCGCGCCAGTAAACACAACGACTCCGACGGAATTGTCCGCGCGCAGTTCTTCCAAAAGAGCTGCACCTTCTTCGCGAGTCTTGATGTTGAGAGCGTTTCTCTTCTCAGGACGGTTGATGGTGATGATAGCCACGCGCCCGCGTTTTTCGAGCAGCAACGTCTCGTAAGTTTCCGGCATTGACAACTCCAGCGTCTGTTTTGAATTAAGCTTACTCGGAGGGAGGAACTTCAGGATCGGTGGTTACTGGTTGCTCATCGGCTACCCACGAGACAAAGAGCCGGAGCCAGTTTTCGGTGGGTTCGGCTATCTGTACTCCAACTCGCGCGGTTCCATAAATCGCGGGCGCAACTCGCACCACCATTGCCGTCGCTTCGATCGGCGTGCCGTCGGGCCGGTGTGCGCGAATGTACAAGCGCTCGCCGCGATTCACCTTCTGGTTCAAATGAAAAAGCGCGCCTGAAGTGGAGATGTCGTCAGTTTCCGTCGGCTCACTCCATGCAGACCCATCTTCGGCACGACCAGAAATCACGATCGGCAGTCGCAGCGACATCCGTAACGCAAACCGTCTCTCTTCGTTGTTGTAGGGCTGACTCATTGTTAAGCAACAAACTCGTGGAACTTTTACGAGGACTGTGCGCGGCGCGCCTCCTCTTTGCTCCAATCGTAAAACCCCTGACCCGTTTTCTTTCCCAACTTTCCTTCACTCACCATCCGTCGCAAAACTTCAGGCGGCCTAAACGTCTCTGAGCCAAGCTCGCGATGAAGATACTCCGCAATATTCAGGCGCACATCCAGGCCAACCAGGTCTGTTAACTTCAGTGGGCCCATCGGATGGTTGTAGCCGAGCTCCATCGCAGTGTCGATATCCTGCGCACTAGCTACTCCCTGCTCAAACATCCTCATCGCTTCGAGACCAAGTGCGACTCCCAAACGACTTGAAGCAAAGCCCGGAACGTCTTTGACGACGATCGGCTCTTTGCGCATCTTCCGGCCGACACTGGTGACCGTCTCGACAGTCTCAGCACTGGTCCTTTTTCCCACCACTATCTCAACCAGGCGCATGATGTGCACCGGATTGAAAAAGTGCATACCAATCACGGCTTCGGGGCGTTTCGAAGAGCCGGCTATCTCGGTAATGGACAGCGACGAAGTATTGCTAGCGAAAATGAAAGGGTGGTCAGATGCGAATTCGAGCTGCCGGAGGATTTCCTTTTTAAGATCCAGTTGCTCCGGCGCCGCTTCAATGATCAGATCTCCTGCGGCACACTCTTTCAGGTTCGTTGTTCCGTGAATCCGCTGCAAAGTGCGGTCGCGATCTTCTTCCGTTAACTTGCCAATCTGAATTCCCTTGGCAAGGTTACACTCAATCGCGGCAACTCCACGTGCAAGCGACTCACGATCGACATCGCTGAGTAAGACCTTGAAACCCGCCGCCGCAGCCACTTGAGCTATGCCATGGCCCATTGTGCCGGCGCCGACCACGGCAATTGTTTCAATCGTTTCCGAACCGCTTCCTGGGCTGCTCATCTTGCGGAGAACCGGGCTCAAAGCGTTTCAATACACCAGAAGCCAGACGGTTCGACTACCCCAATATCCGTAGTTATACTATACGCCCAACCGAAAAGGCTATACCCGATTCATTTGGGCTAATGGGATCTCAAACGAATGGATAACGAAACGATTAAACAAGATGTGGTCATCATCGGCTCCGGTCCGGCGGGGCTGACGGCCGCAATTTATACTGCTCGCGCCAGTTTGAAACCGCTGCTGATCGATGCTCCTGCCGATGCAGAACGACAAACGACGCCTGGCGGGCAATTGATGATCACGACCGACGTCGAAAACTACCCCGGCTTCGCGAAGGGAATTCAGGGTCCGGAGCTGATGGAGGAGTTTCGCAATCAGGCGGCGCGTTTTGGAACAGAATTTCTCGAGACCTGGATCACCGAAGTTGACCTGTCCGAGCGTCCATTTCAAATCTACACGGAGTCGATGACGATCTCGACTGAGACGCTGATTATCGCCACCGGCGCTTCGGCAAAATGGCTGGGCATTCCCGGCGAAGCAAAGGTGCCCGTGGGCTTTGGCGGTAACGGAGTTTCCGCCTGCGCAACATGCGATGGGCCGCTTCCCGCATTTCGAAACAAGACACTAATCGTAGTCGGCGGTGGCGATACCGCGATGGAAGAAGCGACGTTTCTCACGCGCTACGCCGCTAAAGTGTACGTCGTTCATCGTCGCGACAAACTGCGCGCGTCAAAGATCATGCAGGAGAAGGCCTTCCGAAACGAGAAGATCGAGTTTATCTGGAACACGGCGGTACAGGAGATTCTCGGCACAATGGAACACGGCGTTACCGGTGTTCGTCTCAGGAACCTGCAAACGGGTGACGAAGGCAATTTCGAATGCTCGGGCGTATTCGTGGCGATCGGTCATAAGCCAAATACAGATTTGTTCAAAGGGCAGTTGGATATGGACGAGATTGGTTACATCAAAACGTCGGGCCACTCGACTGCGACAAATATTCCCGGAGTGTTCGCGTGTGGCGACGTTCAGGATTCGTTTTACAGGCAAGCGATTACTGCCGCGGGCACTGGTTGCATGTCGGCGATCGACGCCGAACGCTTCCTGGACCATCTGCCGGTGGTAATGCCGAGTGGTGAAGAGATCACGATCGAAGGTGAGCACATCACGCCCGATCACAAAGCCATTATTACGCCCGACGGCCACATGGTTCCTAATGCCGCCGAAGCCGCAGATGAACGCAGATGAACGCAGATCAGATCTGCGTCATCGGCGTTCATCTGCGGCTTAAAGTAAAATAATTGAGTCGTCTTTTTGACGGCGTGGTGCAGCAGGCAGCTCGATAGGGTTGTCGTTGAACGGACAGGGTTCGCAGTATGCGCCAACACGTTCTAGCCGATCCTCACAGTCGTTACACTTCAACGCCAGGCCAAGCTGCCGTAGAGATTCAAGCAGCGGCAACAACAACAAACCGCGTTCGGTCAACGCATACTCAATGTGTGGAGGATTACCGCCGAAGTCCGTACGCTCGACGAGGCAATCCTTCTCCATGTCGCGCAAGCGCTGCACGAGTGTGCGACTGCTGATCGGGAAAAGACTGTTCAGCAATTCCATCGTCCGCTTTGGACCAGACAGCAACTCCCTGACGATCAGCATCGTCCATTTATCACCAAGCATCTGTAATGCTCCGGTGATTGGACAACCATCGAGTTCGCGTCGCTTCATCGTGTGACTACGGTCTCAAGTTGATGTTGTAGGTTTTGATTTTGGAGTTGAGCGTGGTGGCGTTCATTCCAAGGAGACGCGCCGCGCGTGATTGATGACCACCGGTTTGTTCCAGCGCCCGCCGAATCAGATCGATCTCAAACCGCCGCACTTCCTCGTAGAAGTTTATGCCGCGACCAATGTCACCGACTGCGGCATTGCTCGCGCCGTCATGATGTCCGGAGACAACTGACTTCGGATCGCTGATCTCTGCGCGCAAGCATTCCTTCGTGATCTCATCGCTCGGAGCAATCACAACCGCTCTCTCGACCGTGTTCTCCAGCTCGCGCACATTGCCGGGCCATGAATACGACTCGAGCAATGCCAGCACCTCCGGCGCCAGTTGGTCGGAAACGTTGCGTCCGTTCTCTTCGTTGTACTTTTGAATGAAGTGTTGGGCCAACGGCAGAATATCTTCAGATCGATCGCGCAATGGCGGCAATTCGATTGGCACCACCGCGAGGCGATAGTAAAGATCTTCGCGGAAGCTGCCCTGCCGCACGGCATCCTTCAGATCGATGTTAGTCGCTGCGATGATGCGAACGTCAACGCGTCGCGGTGCGGTGTCGCCGAGCGGTGTGAATTCGCGCTCCTGAATGACGCGCAAGAGACGCACCTGTGTTTCAGGCGGAATGTCGCCAATCTCGTCGAGAAAGATCGATCCGCCGTCGGCAACTTCAAACAAACCTTTCTTCGCTGCTACCGCGCCGGTGAATGCGCCGCGCGTGTGCCCGAACAATTCCGACTCGAGCAGCTCCGAAGGGATGTTGGAGCTGTTGACCGTTACGAACGGACGTCCTGCTCGCGGGCTGGCTTCGTGAATCGCCTTCGCGATCAGCTCCTTGCCAGTGCCGCTCTCGCCGGTTATCAAAACCGTAGACCGCGCGGGAGCAACTTGTTCGACTAAACGAAAGACCTCCTGCATCAGGTCCGAACGACCAACGATCTCGCCGCGATCCACTGCCTTGCTCATCGCCCGGCGCAGCGTGCGTCGTTCTTCTTCTTTTCGGCGCCGTTTAATTCCGGCGGCGATCGTGGCTGTGATCTGTTCGTTCTGAAATGGTTTCCTGATGCAACCGAACGCGCCGCGCTCCCAGGCGGCGATGGCGGTGTCGAAAGTTGCGTAAGCGGTGATCATCACGATCACCGCGTCGGAATCCATCTTCAAAAACTCTTCGAGCGCGCGCAGTCCACCGATGCCCGGCATCGACACGTCGAGCAGCACAACGTCGAAGGCACGCCGGCCGTAAGCTTCCAGACCTTCTTCGCCGGTCTTCGCAAGATCAACGCGATAGCCTTCGGCGGCGAGAAGCGTTTCGAGCACCTCGCGCATGATCTCCTCGTCGTCAACGACAAGAACTGATCCTTTTTTGGCGGTACGTTTTTCTGGTCTCATCACAAAGAACGACAAGTGTAGCATTGCCACAAAAAGGCACAAAAAGCGCAAAACAAGTTATGAGAAAACTTTTGTGCCTTTTGTGCTTTTTTGTGGCTAGTCGCCGACCGCCTGGAGGCGAGCGCGTACGCGTGCAGTCGGTAAGGTGATGCGGAAAGTTGTGCCGTGACCGGGTGTGCTGTCGACCGTTATTCTGCCGGCGTGTTCCTGAACGATTCCATACGAAACTGCCAAGCCTAATCCCGTTCCCAGACCGACACCTTTCGTGGTGTAGAACGGATCGTAAATCTTGGCAACGTTTTCAGGAGCGATGCCGATACCGGTGTCAGTGATCTCGGCAACCAGAGATCCGTCTTCGGCTGTCCCGGTCGATACGATGATTTTCCCGCCGTCAGGAATCGCGTCGCGCGCATTGAGGATGAGATTAGTAAACACTTGCTGAAGCTTGCCGGCGTTTGCGTAAGCTTCGGGCGCGTCGTTGTCGTAACGGCGAACGATCTCGATCTGGCTGCGACGCAGCTGCGGCTCGAGTAGTTGTAACGTGTCGTCGAGCACGCGAGCAACGTCGACTTCTGCAAACTCGGTCGCACTCCCAGTTCGCGAAAAGTTCAGCAGGTTGTTGACGATGTTTGTCGCTCGTTCCGCCTGATTACGCACCTTCTGCAACAGCGCGTGCTTGGGGTCATTTTCGTTGAGCATGCCCAGCAGCATCTGCGTGTAAGACGAAACACCGGTCAAAGGCGTGTTGACTTCGTGCGCAACGCCCGCCGCGAGCAAACCAATTGACGAAAGTTTTTCACGTTGCTGCAACTGCTCTTCGAGAGTGATGCGCGCCGTGACGTCTTCCAGCACGACCAGTGCTCCGGTTTGTCCCTGCACGTCCTGCAACGGCGCGAGTGCGATATTCAGAACGAGTGCGCGGTTGGTGCGTGTCGCGGTATGGAGTTTGTAGATGTTGCGGATCTCTTTGAGACGCCAGCCATCCTTCCCCAACACCTGCTTGAGCGTGTCGGCGAAGTCTTCCGAGAACAACTCTTCAACGCGCCGTCCGACAGCGGCGTCACGACGTAGATCGAGCATATGCTCCAGCGCCGAGTTCAACCGGGTGACGCGGCCTTCGAGATCTACAGCCAATAGCCCGACATTGATCGACTCGATAATCGACTCGTTAAACTCCTTAAGAAGCTTCAGCTCGCTGGCGCGCTCCTGCTGGTCCTTGTAAAGCAGGCTATTCTCAATCGCGACTGCGACGTATCCCGAAACCGTGCGAAGGATCTCGACGTCTTCCGACGACAGCAGACCACCATCAAGAGACCGCCCGAGCCCAATCACCGCGACCATTCGCCCACGCACAACACACGGAACAAAGTAATGCAGCGCGCGTCGCACGGAGCCGTTCGATTCCGCATTGAGATCGAGATCGTCGGCACGCACCACACCGGTCTCAGCTGACCGGACGCGTATCATCTCGCGAAAATCAGAAGGGACAGCAACTGGTCCAGACAAACCTGCGGAGCGCGCGACCACGTAGCCCGTCCTCGAGGTCCTCGACTCAACGAAGATCGCGATGCGCTCGACGTTCATCACTTCCTGAAGTCGACTCACCAATGAATCGAGCAACGGATCGAGTGCAGTCGTAGCGGAAAGCGTCCGCCCAAAATCGAGCAAGCTGTTTCGCAAATCGTAACGCTCACCGTAGAACACTCGATCGACTTGCTCCTGGAGGAAGTTTTTGACAGGGGCCGCCGCCATGACGATCGCCGCCATCGCGAGAACCGCAACAACAACGCGCAGCGTGATTTCACCTGACGAGACCTGGTCGGTACCCAACGCGTATAGACCACCAAGATAGACGACCACACCAATGAGCAACGCGATCGCCAGAGTCGTGAGCGCATAAACAAACACGCGTCGCACCACCAGCTCGACGTCCATCAAGCGATAGCGCAGCACCGAATAGCCAAACGCAAACGGAATAATTGCCAATGGCAGGATGGCGACGTCAGTGAGCCAGCGATCAGCCGGCGCACCAAACAGGTAGACAGTTGCGTAAAGCAGTACGAAAGGAGTGACGCCAAGGACCGTTCCCCATACCACCCATTTCAATTGCTGACGAACGATAGTGCTTTTTGTTTTGACGAACGTTACCACTACCACGACTGTGCTCGCGATCAACCCAGCCGCCAAATGCAGGATGTACGCCCGGTAAAGGAGTCCAAGCAGTTGTTCTGAAACCGGAATTTTTGCGAACACCGGTATGGCCTTCGCTAACTCATCCCGTAGGAGCACGATAATTTCGCAGGCGAGCAGAAGCAGCGCTGGAAGATACAACAAGACTGCGCGCCAGCGACGTGTTGCAAAAAGCTGCTGCTTTGTCGGGTACAGCGCACAAAAGTGCAGAAATAGTGCCGGAAAGAGAATTAAAGCCGCATCGTCGAGAAAAGCGATCGCCAGATCGAGATCACGGTAACTGCTGACTGGCGTATAAAAAAGAAAGACAAACGCGGTCAGACACAAGGTTGCAAATGGAAGTACAAACGGTGCGCGCCCGCCCTGTTTGAAGAGCACGAAGAACCCGACGAACAAAAATATTATTCCGAGCAGATTGATGTAGAGAACTCGCGGCGTCCATTTGTGAAACGAGCCGAGATGATCAAGGTCGGCCCAGTAGACACCCACGTCCGAAGGGTACGAGGGACGTTTCGTCAGATAGTGCAGTTGTCCGTTGACTCCCGCGTGCTCGAGGTATATCTGCACGTCTCGAGCGGCCCTGATCTGGTCTCGCTGCTTGCCGTCGAGGCTGATCGCGATTAACTGGTCGCCGGGCAACAACCACGCCCGATCCGCCGCAGACCCGCGTTCGATGCTTCTGGCTACGATCCCGTCTTTGGTATCGACCCATTCGACACCGTCCCAGGCTGGTGTTTCCTCTCGCGCGCGCTGGCGAAAGTTGAGGAGGCCCGCGCTGATCAGTAGCGCTGCACCGATTAGCAGAAACCAGGTCTTAGTTGTGATTACTGATCCCTTCACTGCTACCTCAACAATGCCTCCAATTCTTTCGAATTGGCAGATCCGACTTCTTCAAGCAAGGTATGTTCCGGCGCTTATCCGTGAGAATCTGTGGCCTGATCAAAACCTGTGAGTCAACTCTCGCGCTCGGATCCATCCAACTTTTCGGAGTTTCCGAGATTTTGGAAGATCTTCCAGGGGTGGTGAAGGAGCAGAACGACCTTATGAGAGGGAATCTTAGCGGACTGCTCACTTCATCTCGCGCCGCTAAAACCTGACCGAGATTCCACCACGAACAGACCGTCCATTGTTGCCGACAAAGGTCAGGATATCTCCGTTGTCGGTGGTTGTTTGCGCGTCCAGCAAGTTGCGCGCGTCGAGAATCGCTTCGGCTCGCAGCGGCAACCCAAAATTCGGCAACTCCTGCGTGACCTGAATACTCAACGTCGGATCGTAAACACCTAATCGACCGGCAAAAGGATCGATCGCGAAGACAGTCGCTTGGGGAGAGAACCGCAGCACCGTTCGCACCTGCGTACCGGTACGAAATACTCCGCCAAACTGGAACCCGACAGTTTGAAACATTCCGCTTTCGAAAAGATCGGCTGGAGTCGAGAAATTCGACCGCACTTGCTGGCCTCGCCCGAAGGCATAACCCGCTGATGCAGTCCAAACGCGATTCAGGCGCTTCGTGTAAACGACGCGAATGCCACGTGAAGATCCCTGCTGGTTGGCGACATCGATAAATGTCTGACCGGCCCTGCCTGAGAATGCGCTGGTTGGACCACTCAACAAACCGACGCCGCGCCCGGTGGTTGTGTCGAAGAACGCTGTCGCTTCGACGTTTGAAGTGTTGTCGAGAACTCTTTCAACTCCGAACTCGAGCCGGTGACTGCGTTCGAGAACTGCTTGTCCATCGATAAAAGCAACGGGACGCTCCGCCTGACTGCGGAAAACAACTTGCTCATCCTCGAACCTCGCAACGCTCTGTATGCCGTCTTCTTCTCCGCCGGAAGCGAATGCAGCCTTCACGCGTGTGCGCGCGTTAGCGTCGTATTGAACTCCGAATCGTGGTGTCAACGCGTGAGCGCCACCTGCGCCGATGAAACGTGAATAGTCGAGACCCATGACGATCACAATTCCGTCGCGCACGATCCACTCATCGACAGCGCGCAACGAAACCTGGCCGTGCAGATCTGCGCGATCGTTCAGCTTGTTGGTCCAAACAGGAGTTGCGAAACGCGCTCCCGCAGCACTCACGCCGACACGATGATTATGACCGGCGCGTACTCGCGAGGATGCTTCAAAACGTTGTGGAGCATCACCAACACCGGTTTGACCGGCGAAGATCAATTCGACGTGATCCGAAATCGGAGTGGCTATGGCAAAGTTGAAGCCGGCGTATGAAGAGCCGTACGCATTGTTTGCGAAGTAGCTTTCCAAAACGCCATGAGTTTTTGATCTGGAATCTGAAGTCGGTTGGGCGGGAGTCTCGGGCGCGCTTTCCATCGGTGCAGCTTCAGCAACTTGCGCGTCGTTTTCAGTTGCAGCTTTGATGCTCTGGTCTTCGCCTTCCTGAACCTGGAAAACTGAGCGTCGAGTTTGTGCGGATCGCAGAGTCCATTTCACATCGTCGCGATCTCGGCGGCGCTCCGGCAAAGTATTCCCGGAACCAACGGGCTCGAGATTGAACCGGTAGACCAACTCCTGTTGCGCCTTAATGTCCACCTCAGCGAAAACTACTTCGCTGAAACCGTTAGCAATCGCTTTGATTCCGTAGCGGCCGGGAAGAACTTTCGCGATGAAATTGCCTTGTCGATCAGTTCGCGCTTCTTTGACAGTCTTCACGCCTTCACGCATGAGAGACACTACGGCGCCGACGAGTGGGTTCCCTCGAGTGTCGCGAACTGTTCCGGAGATGGTGGCGAGTGATTTGTTAGAGCTTGCGGCAAGCGCGTTGCTGGAGATCAAAGACACCAGCGCGATCAGAGACAAACAAAGACCAAATCCTCTTCTCATGCGAAAGACCTCCGCGACCAAAGTCCTTTGGTAGCCGTGGACAGGCGAACTGGTTCAGGCGAGGAGACTTACCGGAACCCACGAAACAGCCCGTTATTGTCTGTCACGGCGCAAATTGCTGTCAAGTTAGCGACGCCTCACGCGGCATTTGCCCCTCACTTGGGGCCGTGCTACGATCCAGCACCCCTTTCAACCACAACAAGGATTTTCGCCCCTTTTTGGGTCTCCAAAACCGAATGATCGACGACGTTCAATCAACTAAACTCCCCAACGGCATCGCTGTCCTGACCGAACACATGCCCGGTCTCAGGTCAGTGACTGCCGGGATTTGGGTCCGCAGGGGTTCTCGCCACGAATCAGCCGAATTAAACGGAATTTGCCACTTTATCGAGCACGCAGTCTTTAAAGGCACCCAGCATCGCAGCGCGAGGGATATAGCCGTTGAAACTGACCGGCTGGGCGGAAATCTGGATGCGTATACGACCCATGAGATGACAGGTTTTACGACAAAGGTTGCGGACACGGCGCTGGCCCAGGCAATAGATTTACTGGCTGACCTGGTTTCGCACCCCCGTTTTGAACAGGAAGACCTCGAACGCGAGCAAAAAGTCATACTCGAAGAAATGAAGATGGTCGAGGACACGCCTGACGAGCTTCTCGGCGAGCTTTTCAATGCCGCTTACTTTCCGAACCAGCCGCTCGGCCGCCCGATCGAAGGCACGAAAGAAACGGTGTCCACCTTCGATCACAAAGTCACCGTCGGATATCACGCGCGTGAATTTTCATACAGCAACTTTGTCGTCGCAGCTGCAGGAAATGTCGATCACGCGCGTTTGCTCGAACTGGTCGGGACCGCATTTGATGGTTGCGAAAGCGGAACCGCGTTGCGACCGCAGGGAGTGGAGTATGGGAAGCCTCGACCCGCAGCTCCGATTCTGATGGAACAGAAGAGTGAGCTCGAACAGGCGCATCTCGTGCTCGCTACTTCATGGCCACACGCTCTCAGCCCGGATCGTTACGCTGCGAGCTTGCTCGGTTCAATCATCGGCGGCGGCACATCAAGTCGTCTGTGGCAGAAGATTCGTGAAGAACGAGGACTCGCGTATTCAGTGGGCGCTGCCGGAAGTGCGTTTTCCGATATTGGTGTTTTCAGTATCTACGCAGGTACGTCACCTGAATATCTCGATCAGGTTCTGGAGCTCTCGCTTTTGGAGTTAAGAGAAGTCGTACGTAATTGCGTTACTGACGAAGAGCTTCGCATCGCGAAGGACCAGGCCATCTCATCGATCCTGCTTGGACTCGAATCCTCGAGCGCACGCGCCGGCACACTCGCGCGACAGGAGATCATTCACGGTCGTCGCATCTCACCTGACGAAGTGATCGAAAAGATACGCAACGCGACGGTTGATGAGCTTCAGGAAGTCGCCCACACTTACTTCAAATCGGAAACAGTCGCGCTCGGTGTGTTGGGAAATCTCAACGGGTTCAACGTCGATCGTTCTCGCCTGGAAATATAGCTACAAAAAAGCACAAAAGGCACATAAGCTCTGATATAGTGGGTATACCTTCTTGGGTTACTTATATCTTGTGTCTTTTGCGCCTTTTTGTGGCTAGATGAAAGTTACCGTTCTTGGCAGTGGCTCTACTGGTAACGCGGTGCTGATCGTTGCCGGCAACACGCGCGTACTTGTCGATGCCGGTCTAAGCGCAAAAGAGATTGCTCGTCGTCTGGCGATGGTCGGCGAGGACGCGCAACGACTCGATGCCGTGCTCGTCACGCATGAACACGGCGATCACGCCGGTGGTTTGCGCGTATTACTCGGCTCTGTCGATTGTCCTGTTTATATTTCCGCCCAAACTCTCGACGCCTACATCAGCGAGCGGTTCAATGTCAACACCGATGAGCCGCGGCGCCGCGAAAAAGCCCTGCGCGATCGCGTTGAACAGATCGAGTCGAGCAGAGATTTCCGCATCGGCGAGATCGATTTTCATCCTTTCACGATCCCGCATGATGCTGTTGACAACTTCGGTTTCACTGCTACTCACCAGGGCGTGAAGATCGCAACAGTGATGGACTTTGGTCACATCACCACGCTCGTCACGGAACGGCTGCGCGGCTGTGCTGCGATCGTAATCGAGTCGAATCACAGCCGAGACATGCTCAAGGCGTGCGACACTTACCCATGGGAGTTAAAACAGCGGATCCTTTCGCGTTTGGGACACCTCTCCAACGAAGATCTCGCCGACTGGATCAGAAAGGGTTTTGACGGCTGTGCGAAGTACATCGTGCTGGCTCACCTTTCGCAACGTGCAAACAATCCATACCTTGCGAAGATCAACGCCGAAGTCGCACTCCAGGAACGAGCACCGCTGTTTGTTGGCTTCACCGAAGTGAGTCTTTCCTATCCCAAGGAGCCGACGCCCTGGATAGAAGTATGAGCGGTTTCCTGTCTATTTTCTCAATCATCCTGTTATCGACATTGACCGTATCCTGCCGCCAAGATGCTGGCCGGCCGCGCGTGCCGTATGAAGTCCAGGAAGTGATTACAGAGGTCGGCGACAATATCGCGGACGAACGTTACGAAGAGATTTACAACGAGTCGTCGGATCTCTGGAAACAAGACGTTACGCTCGAGCAGTCGAATGAAGTGTTCAAGACGCTGCGTTCAAAGCTCGGGAAAGTCGAATCGCGATCACTGAATTCAGCAACGGAGCAGCAAAATTCGGGAGGCGTCTTGAAGGGTCACATCTACATACTTGGTTACGTATCGCACTTCGAACGTGGCGACGGGATGGAGACTTTTACTTTAATCGAAGAGAATGGCCAGTGGCGGCTCGCTCGTTATTTTGTGAATTCCACCGCACTTAAATGATCGATCGTTACACATTGCCCGAAATGGGCGCGCTCTGGTCAGAGCAAAATAAGTTTCAGAAATGGCTGGACGTGGAGATTGCTGTGTGCGAAGTCCACGCCGAGATAGGCACGATTCCGCGTGACGCACTCGAGCAGATCAAAGCGCGTGCAAAGTTTTCCGTCGACCGCATCAACGAGATTGAAAAGACGACGAATCATGACGTCATCGCGTTTACTACAAATCTGGCGGAGTCGATTGGTGAAGCTAGTCGGTTCGTTCACTACGGCCTGACGTCTTCGGACGTTGTCGACACTGCTAACGCGCTGCTGCTCCGTGATGCGGCTGACATTCTGCTCAAGAAAGTCGACGCGTTGCTGGAAACGCTGAAACGCCGCGCACTTGAGTTCAAAAATACTCCGCAGGTCGGACGCACACATGGCATTCACGCTGAGCCGACCTCTTTTGGCCTGACTTTCGCCCTGTGGTACGACGAGATGCGCCGCAATCGCGAGCGCCTGACGCGTGCTCGCGGGGCAGTTGCAGTAGGAAAGATTAGCGGCGCAGTCGGAGCGTTTGCGCATCTCGATCCTTCAGTGGAGGAGAAAGTTTGCGCGCGTCTGGGATTGAAAGCAGCTCCGGTTTCGACGCAAGTCATCCAGCGCGATATCTACGCTGAATACTTAACGACGCTTGCGATAATCGCTTCATCACTGGACAAGTTTGCGTTGAATGTTCGCCATTGGCAGCGCACAGAGGTTCGCGAGGCCCAGGAGCGTTTCACTAAAGGTCAAAAGGGCTCGAGCGCGATGCCACACAAGCGCAATCCGATTATTTCTGAGCGCATTTGTGGAATCGCACGAGTTATTCGCGCAAACAGCATCGTGGGACTCGAGAATGTCGCGCTATGGCATGAGCGAGACATTTCGCATTCGTCAGCGGAGCGAGTCGTGCTGCCCGATTCGAGCATCGCGCTCGATTACATTCTGCAAAAAGCAATCGGCTTGATCGAAGGTCTCGTGGTTTACCCCGAGCGGATGCTTGAGAACCTCCGGGCAACGAAAGGGCTGATATTCAGTGGTCAACTATTGCTGGCATTAACTAATAAAGGACTGTCGCGGGAAACGGCTTATGAATGGGTGCAGCGCAACGCGATGAGAGTTTGGGATGAGGATCGGGATTTTCAGGAGCTGGTGAAGGCGGACGAGGACATCAAATCGCAGCTATCGATTAATGAGATAGATCGCATCTTCTCGCTGGATCATTACCTCCGCAATGTCGATGCGATCTATCAGAGACTAGGATTAGTATAGGTCCTATAAGACCTATTTCGCCGAAAACTTCTCCGCGAAATTCCCGACGATCGGAAGCTTGAAATATTGTCCCTGATATGCCTTGATCAGGCACAGGATGACGGCGATCAGAATGCCAATGAAGAACACGAACGCAACCAAGCCCGAAATAATGCTTAGCAACGTGCTCAATAAGCCCGAAATCTGAGCCGTGATGATCAGCAGCACGAACGATAATATCCAAAGGACGATACCGACTACGATCGCACCGCCGTTTAGCAGCAGCGACTGCATCGCGTGAAACCGGACCAGACGACTATCTTTTTCAATCAGGAAGAAAATCAGCCCCGGTACCCAAGTAATATACGACAGTAACGCTGCAACGTTTTCGTCTAATCCGGTACTGGATTTGGCTGTGGCTGGAGCGGTTTGGACGGGCGGAGGGTTTTGCATTATAAGTTTCTCCTGTAGAAAGGGTTTTTATCAGGGCGCGATAGGTCTACGAGCCGGAGATATTATTCCAACAACTGCTTTTTAAGCAATGCTTTGTTAATCCTGGCGGGTAGGTAAGGGATGAAAGCCAAAGTTTATGTAAACTTGAAATCGGGCGTTCTCGACCCGCAGGGAAAAGCCATTCAGCATTCGGTAGAGCTGCTCGGCTTCTCTGGAATTGCCGACGTGCGGCAGGGTAAATATTTCGAGATTTCGCTCGACGGATCGATGGATAATGAACGCGCACGCCAATCAATCGAGAAGATGGCGCGCGAAGTACTCTCAAATCCAATCATCGAAGACTACCGCGTGGAGATAGAAGCATGAAATTCGGAGTTATCGTTTTTCCCGGATCAAATTGCGACCACGATGCTTACCACGTGATCTCCAAACACGTTGGCCAACCCGTAGATTTCATCTGGCACCGTGACACAGATCTTTCGACTTACGATGCCGTGATCCTGCCCGGCGGTTTTTCCTATGGAGATTATCTGCGAGCCGGTGCCCTCGCGCGCTTTTCGCCGGTGATGAATTCGGTTAAGAAGTTTGCCGAAAGCGGCCGCTTTGTGCTCGGCATTTGCAACGGCTTTCAGATTCTCTGTGAAGCGGGACTTCTTCCCGGCGCTTTGATTAGAAATCGCGACCTGCACTTCATTTGCGAACATATTTACGTCCGCGTGGAAACGTCTGACAGTCCTTTCACGAACGAGCTGAAGAAAGGCACTGTGCTGCGAGTTCCGATCGCGCACGCTGAAGGAAACTACATCTGCGATGACAACACTCTCGCTGAGCTCCAGCGCGAAGACCGCATCGTTTTTCGTTATTGCGAACCGGACGGATCCGTCACAGATGCCGGCAACCCGAACGGTTCGCGCGACAACATTGCCGGAATTTGCAACCGTGAACGCAATGTGCTCGGATTAATGCCGCATCCCGAACGTGCCTGCGAAGATTTGCTGGGCTCGAGTGATGGTCGCGATATCTTCAGCTCACTTGCGGCCACGCTGGCAGCCGCAGTTTGAGATTCCACTTTATATGAAACGTATATTACCGTTCATCATCATTCTCGTCGTTCTCGGTGCTGCACTGGGCAGCGCGTGGTATCTGACACGAACCATACCCGCTTCTCCCACGCTCGGAACACAGTCGCCATCGACCTCTCCTGTTTCGCAGAATTCATCGGCGGCGCAGCCTGCTGGTAACCCGGGAGTGCCCGGAGCAGAGCCCGCACACGTGCTTGGACCAGCGGCCGCGCCGGCGCGACTGGAAGAGTTTGGTGACTTCGAGTGTCCGCCGTGCGGAATGTTTCATCCGATTCTCCAGCAGATGCATGCGGAGTTTGGCGATCAGTTGCAGATAACCTTCCGCGAGTTTCCACTGGTGCCGACGCACCAGCACGCACTCGCCGCCGCGTCAGCCGCTGAAGCCGCGGGATTACAGGGCAGGTTCTGGGAAATGCACGATCTACTCTACGACCATCAGAACGAATGGAAGAAAGAATTTGACGTGCGTCCAATCTTCGAACGATACGCCGAACAGATCGGTCTCGATGTTGAGCGGTACAAGCGCGACCTCGGCAGCGACGTTGTCGCGCAGCGAATTTTCGTTGACGGCAAGCGTGGCCATTCACTCGGCGTCAAAGGCACCCCAACTGTCTTTCTAAATGGCCGCGAAGTTCCATTCGAGAATCTTGCGGCAGAGAAGCTGCGCGTCGTGATTCAGAATGAGATTCGAAATCCGTCGAAATGAAAAAGATCTACGGCGTTGCGGCGCTGCTCGCATTGTTTGGACTTGCGGATGCTCTTTACCTCACGATTGAACACATCACCGGACAAAGCGTCCGTTGCACTATAATCTCCGGCTGCTCGGAAGTGCTCAGCAGTCCTTACGCAGTTGTTGCCGGCATTCCACTGGCAATAATTGGTGCCGCTGCTTACTTCACGGTTTTTAGTCTCGCCACGCTCGCTATATTTGGTTACCGCGTTGCCGCTACTCTTCTAAGACCACTCATAATCGCTATGTTTTTTGTGAGTGTGTGGCTGATCTACTTACAGGCTTTTGTCATTCGTGAGTTTTGCCAGTACTGTTTACTTTCAGCCGCAGTCACGCTTGCGCTCCTGGTGGTAATGGTTATCGTCCCCAGATTGAGGTGAATGAATGGTTCAGCAGCAACCCACAGTCGCCGATATTTTCCGTCGCGCGCAGTCTTTGCGACAGGACCATGCGGACTGGTCGTACAAGCAGATTCAGGAGCAGTTGATCAAAGACTTTTCCGGTGGACCGTTTCCACCACTGCACAATCTGACCATTCCCGAACAGGATGCGCGGGCGCCGGAAGAAGATTGGACTGCGGGACTGCCGATCGTCAGGCGCGGAATTCAGTTTCAGGACTGGCAGGAAGTGATGGCGGGAATACTTCTGAGCCTCGAGCAAACTGAAAACTACGAACGCGCGCGTGGCCCGGAAGGCAGCCGTGACGACTGGCACGACAGAACAGTTGGTATCGATGAGGCGGTGGCGAAAGGCGTCGGCAAGTGGATGCCTGAGGAGTTGCTGGCGCTCGCGGAGAGAAAAGGGAAGAAATCTGTGTAACGTGTGGATGGTGCTGCGATGAGTTTTCTCAACAATCTATTTCAGGATCCGAACTATCAAAACACGGATCCGCGCAAGCCCGAAGAGATCGGCGATCCGGAGATCATCATCAGCCCTGACACCCGGCGCGAGAAACGCATTCCGCCGGGCCAGTCACGCACGAAAAAGTGGCCTGTTCTCGACGCGCATGGAACACCGGAGATCGACCTGGCGAACTGGTCGTTTGAAGTTGAAGGACTCGTTGCGAATCCGCAGCAGTGGTCGCTCGATGAATTCATGCAGCTGCCTGCTGTGCGTGTGTATGCTGACTTCCATTGCGTGACGCGCTGGTCGCGGCTCGACAATGTCTGGAGCGGCGTTTCGACACGAGAGGTCGCACGGCTGGTCGGTGTTAAGTCTGAAGCGAAATTCGTTCTCGCACTCGCGTACGATCATGGTTGGACCACAAACGTTCCCATCGAATACTTCCTCAAAGAAGACTCACTTTTCGCGTGGTCGCACGATGGCCAGCCAATCCCGCCCGAACACGGTGGACCAGTGCGGTTGATCATTCCGCAGCTCTACGCCTGGAAGTCGGCGAAGTGGGTAAAAGGCGTGCGGTTTCTCGAGAACGATCAAGCCGGTTACTGGGAAGAGGGCGGCTATCACATGCGCGGCGTGCCGTGGGGTCCCGGTGACGGCGAACGATTCCGCTGGTCCTAGGGCGTTTGAAGATTCAACTGTAGGGGCGGCCCTCCGTGGCCGCCCGTCTTCGGCGACACGCAATTTTGATAAGACGGGCGGCCACGGAGGGCCGCCCTACAGTTGAATTCTTCGAAGAGCAATGTCTGTAACTCCAAAAGACGCTGCCGCAATCATCCTCTTACGGCAAGACACTGATCCCGCAAATCCGGAAGTTTACTGGGTCAGGCGTAGCGACAAACTCGCGTTTTTGGCCGGATTTCATGCTTTTCCGGGCGGGCAAATCGACGCGGGCGATGCGGAAGTCGAGGTCACGAATGCACCGAATGCCGAGACGGCGGTGATGATCAGCGGCGCAGCTCGCGAGCTCTTTGAAGAGCTGGGCGTGCTCGTCGCTCGAGGCGGCGAAACGCTGACGAAAGGTCAGCGAGTTTCTTTGCTCGATGATCTCGAATCGGGACGCATGTCATGGCCGGCACTCCTGAAACATTACGAGCTGCAACTCGACGCCGGCGATTTCACTTACGTCGGGCGTTGGATCACGCCGCCTTTTAATGCAAGACGTTTCGACACGTGGTTCTTTCTCGTGAAATGTCCGCCGAAGCAGGAGCCGAATGTCGTCGCTGGAGAGTTGTCAGATGGTGAGTGGCTGACGGCGCGAGATGCCTATGAGCGATGGATGCGCGATCAGGTCGTTGCCGTGCCGCCGACGCTGCACGCGTTGCAAACGCTCGGATCGGGCATAGGCCCCGATCTCGTCGAGCGTTTTCTGGCAATTCCGCACGCGCGCGGAGAGACGACTCGCCGGATCACATTTCGACCCAATTACATCTGCTTCCCGGTCCGTACGCCCACGCGGCCGCCTGCAACTCACACCTGTTGTTACATCGTTCACAACTCGAAAGAGATGCTGATCTTCGATCCGGGATCACCCTATGAGGATGAACAGGAAGCACTCGCCTCGTGTGTTGACGAAATGATCGCTGAAGGCCGGCAGGTGCGCGAGATAATTTTGACTCACCTGCACCCGGACCACGTCGGCGGCGTGAATGCACTGAAGGAACATCTCGGCGGCCGAGTTACGGTTGCAGCACATGCGCAAACGGCTGAAGCGCTGAGCGACGTGCATGTCGATCGTTTCACTGCAGACAACGATGTAATCACGCTTGAAGGTGAGCCGCGCATCAATTTGCGTGCGTTGCACACACCCGGTCATGCCTTGGGTCATCTCTGTTTTCACGACGTAGAACGCGGCGTGCTGATGACGGGCGACAACATCGTCGGTGTCGGCTCAGTGCTCATCGATCCGCCGCAGGGGAACATGCGTGAGTATTTGAAGTCACTCGAGCGGATGCGTTCGCTGCCAAACCTCACGGTCTTACTCGGCGGTCACGGTCCCGCTGTTGCCACGCCGTATCAGAAGATTGATGAATACATCTCGCACCGATTGGAGCGCGAACGAAACATCCTCGCCGCCGTGCACGCAGGCGCTACGACCCCAAAAGAGATCGTCGAGCGCGTCTACACTGACGTCTCTCCAAAAGCGTACGGCATGGCCGAACGCGCAGTCCTCGCTCACCTGGAAAAGCTTCGCGAAGACGGCGCCGTTGTCGACGAGAACGGAAGCTGGTCAGCTCGTCCGTCCCCAACAACGGCAAGCTAAAGCTTGAACTCTGAACTATGCTCAGCGCCGGGTGACGCTTGAGAGGGAGTTGTCATAGTTCAGAGTTCAGCCTTTAGGCTGCTGTTTGTTATTTTGTGCCTTTTGTGCCTTTTTGCGGCTAATCTCTTCCCGCCTTTTGTGCCTCTTTGTGGCTCCGGTTAGAATCTCCCACACCCATATGGATTACCCAAGAACCCTTCGCGAACTCAGGGCGGCCAGGTATCAAACCCTCTCGGTCAAAGACGAGCTGCGTCGCAATCTCATACCAAAACTACGCAACGCCGAGAAACTCTTCCCGGGCATTGTCGGCTATCACGACACAGTCATTCCGCAACTGATCAACGCAATTCTTTCGCGGCACAACATCATCCTGCTTGGCCTTCGCGGGCAGGCAAAGAGCCGTATCATCCGTTTGCTCACGGATCTGCTCGACGAGCGCATACCGATCATCGCGGGCTCTGAAGTCAACGACGATCCATTTCGGCCAATCTCCGCATTCGGCCGGCACATGCTGTCGGAGCACGGCGACCTGACTCCGATCGCATGGATTGATCGTGACGCACGCTTCGTCGAAAAACTCGCGACACCCGACGTCACTGTTGCCGACATCATCGGCGACGTCGATCCGATCAAAGCCGCAAAAGGCGGTCATCTGCTGAGTGACGAGCTGACGATTCATTATGGCCTGCTGCCGCGCGCCAACCGTGGCATCTTCGCGATCAACGAGCTCCCCGATCTCGCCGGAAAGATTCAGGTCGCGCTCTTCAACATCATGCAGGAGGGCGACGTTCAGATTAAGGGTTATCCGGTGCGTCTGCCGCTCGACGTGATGCTCATGTTCTCCGCAAATCCTGAAGACTACACGGCGCGCGGAAAGATCATCACGCCGCTGAAAGATCGCATCGGCGCCGAGATCATGACGCACTATCCGAAAGAGCTCCCAGCGGCGATCGAAATCACGCGACAGGAAGCGTGGACCGATCGTTTCGACAACGGCAATCAACTGGTTGTTCCGGAGTTCATTCGTGAAGTGGTCGAGCAGATCGCCTTCGAGGCTCGCGATGACAATCACGTTGATAAGCATTCAGGTGTATCTCAACGCATGCCGATCACGGTGATGGAGTCGGTTATTTCAAATGCCGAACGGCGTGCGCTGTTTACCAATGAGGAATTTGTTGTGCCGCGCATTTCCGACATCTACGCTGCGATTCCTTCGATGACGGGCAAGATGGAGTTGGAATACGAAGGTGAACAGCTTGGTGCGGATCGTATCGCGCGCGATCTCATCAAGCGTGCTGCTGGGGAAATCTTCCAGGGTTATTTCGTCGGCATCGACTTCTCCCGCACGGTGCAGTGGTTCGACGAAGGTAATAAACTCCTGCTCGCCGATACCGCCGCAGCCTCAGAATGCCTGAACTTAATCGAAGCCGTTCCGGAGCTGCTTGAAACGGCAGTGATTCCTTTTGACTTCGAGCGCTCCGACGAAGGCAGGCTCGTTTCTGCGTGCGAGCTTGTGCTCGAAGGCTTGTATGCGGAAAACAAGATTAGTCGCAACGAAGAGGGTGGGTACGCCGCCGTGACCAAAGCGAAGAAAGATCGTCGCGGAATGATTTATGATGATCTGACGGAAACTGGGAAATACAGTTAATCACAGATGAAGTTTCGCTACTCGAAGTTTCAGGGGTTTGACGTCATGTCGATCAACTTAGGTGAGTTGATGGACAGCATGTCTGATGCCTTGCTGGATTCGGGTTACGACGACGATTATTACTGGACGCGTCAAGGAAAAACTTCCGACACTTCACTCGATGCTTTGCGCCGCGCACTGCTCCAGGCGCTCATGGACCAGGGACTCGTCAGCGAACAGCAGATCCGCGAAATGCTTGCTCAGAACGAAGGCAAGTATCATGGGTCGTTGCTCGAGGAATTGCTGAATCAACTGATCGAGCGTCTCGTCGAGGAGGGTTATTTGACTCTTCACGAAGAGCAGCCGCAGCGCAGTGAACGCCAACGCGGAGTTCCACGACCGGGTGAGGTTTCCGAGCCTCTGCCCAGGAATGTCCGGTTTGAAGTAACTGAAAAAGGTCTCGACTTTCTCGGCTATAAAACGTTGCGAAACCTGCTCGGAAGTTTTGGCAAGAGCGCCGCTGGACGGCACGACACGGTTTATCTCTCCACTGGTGTCGAAGCTGCGGCTGCAAGTAAGCGCTACGAGTTTGGCGATACGATCAATCTCGACGTTAACACCACACTCTTGTCTGCCATTCAACGCGAGGGATTGAAAGTTCCGCTCAATCTCGAATACCGCGATCTGCACGTTCACCAGTGTGATTATCAATCATCATGTGCAACAGTCGTGATGCTCGACTGCTCACACTCGATGATCCTCTACGGCGAGGATCGATTTACGCCGGCGAAGAAAGTAGCACTGGCAATGTCGCACCTGATTCGAACGCAATATCCGGGCGACTCTCTCAAGGTAGTGCTGTTTCACGATGCAGCGGAAGAGCTGCCGCTTGCAAAGCTCGCGACCACGCAGGTTGGTCCATATCACACCAACACCGCGGAAGGGCTTCGCCTCGCACGCCGCCTGCTTCAAGCCCAGCGCAAAGAGATGAAGCAGATCGTGATGGTGACTGACGGCAAGCCTACGGCCTGTTTCGTACAGACGTCTTTCGGTGCGGGCGGTAAAAACACTGGTCAGGCAAAAAGTCCTGCTCGTCGCCTTTATAAAAACTCGATGGGTGGCGATCCTTTAGTGATGTCTGAGACTTTCAAGGAAGTTCAGGCGTGTCGCAAGGCAGGTATAATGATCAATACATTTATGCTGGCCAGCGACTATTATCTTGTCGATTTTGTCAAACAGATGAGTGCCATGACCAATGGCAAAGCTTATTTCGCCAACCCGGGAAATCTATCGCAGTTTGTGCTGATAGATTTTCTCCGCCGCAGAACCCGACGCGTTAAATAGTTAGCCACGGATTTCACGGACTAAATACGATTCATGCGTGAATTCAATCGACCACGTGGTGTCTTGCCGTACCTGATTCTTCTGCTCGGGTTCTGCTTCACGCTGCTCGTTTATTATTACTTCTCTAAACTTACGCTCGAGCAGGACAACATCAATTTCGAAAGATCGGTCCAGGAAACCCAGGACCAGTTGAAACTCAGAATTGAGACGTCGATTGCGTTGCTGCGCTCAGGCACAGGACTTTTTGCGGCCAGTGATTCAGTTGAGGAGCGAGAGTTTGCCAGCTTCGTGAAGCAGATCGAGCTGGACAAAAACTATCCCGGCATTCTGGGCATTGGATATTCGCGAAGATTTTCTGCTGATGAAAAAGCGGGAGTGATCGCCTACATGAGGCGACA
>DASUYO010000147.1:0-7205 GCA_036377375.1 Pyrinomonadaceae bacterium | reverse complement strand
TTAGTCGCCGCTGCTTTTACCTCCACCCGCTGCGGCTGAGCTGGTTGTTGAGCCTGGCGTGCCCGTGACACTGCTGCCTGTGCCGGTGCCGGTTCCGCTTACGCCTGAGCTCGTGCCGGTGCCGGTGCTTGCGCCCGTGCTGGTTCCGGTGCTGCCGGTTGTGCCCATGCTCGCGCCTGTGCCAGTTCCCGTGCTGGTATAACTGCCGCGATCGCCCCGCTTCACACGCAGGCGGTTCTCGACATTTGTCACTCCCGACACTGACTCTGCGATGTCTTCAGCTCGCCGTTTGTCCTCTCGGCTATTCACCGTGCCGGACAACGTCACTTCAGTGTTCGTCACCATCACTTCGATGTCAGAAGCGTCGATAGAATAATCGTCGCTTAGACGATCGTTAACGTCTTCCTTAATGCGTTCGTCAGATCGACGATAGCCTTTTGGTCCACGTCCCCGATGTTGACGCTGCGCGTCCATTCTTCGACGGCGTTCAGCTTCTTCGTCACCAAACCACGATGCAACCTCATCTGACGCTCGATCCCACCAGCCGCGGTCCTCGCCGCGATTGGAGCCTCGATCGTAATCATAGCCACGTCCTGGTTCGCTGTATGATTGGCCGGACCGGTAGCCGGTCGGGTAGTTGTAGCGCTGCGTGTAATTACGCGATCCCTGACCATAACCGCTCGAGCCTTCACCGTAGCCGCGTTCTCCACCCGAGATGCCGCGATAGCTTCCGTATCGACTCTCGCTGGTATCGTAGTCTCGCTCGTTTTCCCAGCCTTCACCCCAGTAGTTTTCGCGACCGGATTGGTAGTCTCGTCCTCTCTCGGACGAAGATCTTCCGTGGCCCTCGGCACCGCCGCTATAACGACCCTCGCGTCCATACCTTTCAGACTCGCGACCACTGTATCCACCGCCATACTCTCCGCTGCTATAGCCGCCGCCTTCGCGTCCGTATCTTTGAGACTCCTGTCCGCGACCGCTATATCCGCCGCCAGATTCGCTGCCGCCATACCGGCCTTCACGACCATATCGTTCGGACTCGCGTCCGCGACCGCTGCTTCCGCCGCTGTAACCGCCACCGCCGCTGTACCGGCCGCGACTTTGGGAACCTTCTCCAGAAGAGCGGTCTCCGAAAGGGCGGTCGCTGAAGGATCGGTCGTTAAACGAGCGGCCGTACTCTGAATCCGAGCGACGGTTGTACTGGCCGTAATACTGCGCATCACGGTCGTAATCACGATCGTCGTCGTATCTTGTTGACATCTTTAAATCTCCTTTCCTACTTACCCTTTGCTCGTATGTTTAAAGCTCATCAATGCGCTCACAAGACTGTGTCAGCAGCGTTTCACGAACGTATTTCCTAAGTGCAACTTATTTGAGCCGCGGATTAAACGGATTTGAAATCGGATGTGCGCTGATCCGAAAAATATCTTGGCTCTGCGATGCAAAGTAGTTTATAGTTTGACATGCTCAGAAGCGCGAAGCTGATCCTGCCGGCGTTGACTGAAGCGACGAGTCCTTACTGGCGCCCCATCAAATACTCCCTTTTTCCGCCGCTCGGCCTGGCCACTCTCGCCGCTTACCTCGACCCGGATCTCGAGATTTCTCTGCAAGACGAACATGTCGAGAAGCTAAAACTCGACGACCGACCAGACCTTGTCGTCATTCAGGTCTACATCACGAACGCATATCGTGCCTACGAGCTCGCCAATCATTACCGCGCGCGCGGCGCTTACGTTGTGCTCGGTGGATTGCACGTCACGTCCCTGCCTGAAGAGGCAGCACCCCACGCCGACACGATCTTTCTTGGTCCAGGAGAGCACACGTTTCCGCAGTTTCTGCGTGACTTTGCCACGGGAACGCCACGACGCCGCTATGAATCTTCAGTGCGCACACTGGAGACATTGCCTCCGATTCGCCGCGATCTGATTAAGCGGCACCGTTATCTCGTGCCGAACTCAATCGTGGTTTCTCGCGGTTGTCCACATCATTGCACGTTCTGCTACAAGGACGGTTTTTTCCAGGGTGGGCGATCGTTCTACACGCAGCGAGTGGATGATGCGCTTGCTGAGATTGCACGACTGCCTGGCCGCCATCTCTACTTTCTCGACGATCATTTGTTAGGAGACGTACGCTTCGCGCGCGCACTGTTTCGCGGTATGAGAGGAATGGGCCGCATCTTTCAAGCAGCAGCAACGGTTGATTCGATACTACGCGACGATTTGATCGAAGACGCAGCCGAGGCAGGAATGCGAAGCTTGTTCGTCGGATTTGAAACGCTCTCAAATGACGGACTCGCAGGTGCCGGCAAACGTCAGAATCTCGGGCGCAATTATCGTGAAGTGGTGCGTCGTCTGGACAGTCTCGGCATCATGATTAACGGCAGTTTTGTCTTTGGACTTGATGGCGACGATCGCGATGTATTTCGTCGCACGGTCGATTGGGCTGTTGAATCAGGGATTACGACGGCCACGTTCCACATTCTGACGCCGTATCCGGGTACACAGTTATTCAATGAGATGGAAGCACGGAACCGGATCGAGACGCGCAACTGGGATTTGTACGACACGCGTCACGTCATCTATCGACCGTCTTGCATGTCGCCTGAAGAGCTGAAGCGTGGATACGATTGGGCATATGAGGAGTTCTATCGCTGGTCCAATATCTTTCGCGCCTCTTCGGCTCACGAATCGGTCAAGCACCAGTTGAAGCACTTCTCCTACAGCGCCGGCTGGAAGAAATTCGAGCGCGCCTGGGATCTCATCATCCGCCTCAAGCAACTCTCGCAACTGCGGCCGGTGCTCGAAGCTGTGTTGTCACCTGTGGGCGCTACCGAAGAACCAACTGTAGGGGCGCCCCTCCGTGGCCGCCCGTCTCCGGATACACGCACGTTTGGACAACGGGCGGCCACAGAGGGCCGCCTCTACAGTTGATTGTTCACGAGTTCAAATAATCAATAGCGCGGCTATAGCGGATCTTCGCAATGTAGAAAACCTGTGAACGGATAGAATTGTGGTCGCGTTACGTACCCTGCGCGAACCGGATTCATCGCGATGTAGGTAAGATTCTCCTGAAGATCGAACTCGTTTCTAATCAGGTGGTCGAAAAACCGACCCTGCCATAAACGCTTCTTAAGAAAATGCGCCGGTTTGACGCGCGGCCAGTTCTTCAACTCCACAACCTCCGGTCGAAGCGTCGCCTGCCACTCGATCAAAGCTGATATCAGCGGTTTGGAATCGCTGACGACAGACTTTACGACGGATGATGAAGGTAAGCTAATCCGTTCAGATGACACAATCTCACGACTACGCTTCCAATAGAGTTGAGTTGTGTAGCTTTTAAAATTACCTATGAGATCTGGAAGACTCAGTTCAGGCTCTCGAACGCGCGCAAGAAAATGCAGGTGATCAGGCATAAGCGTGAAGGCGCGCACGCGCATGTGCGTGAGTGTGTAATCACTTAGTAAAGCTGTGAGAACACTTTTGGCCAACAGCGTATCTGCAAAGACAGGACGACGTGAGTCGACGATCAGTGTGATGGCACAAAGTTGACGTAGAGAATTGTAATCATTTCCCAGAAGCCGCAGCGTGTTATAGCGGCATGGGTAAGGAAAATGCTCGAAGTGAGGCATCGTGAGGTTACCTTTCATAAGAATGTAATAATGATAATTACTTGGACACTTGGAATTCAACTGTAGGGGCGGCCCTCTGTGGCCGCCCGTCATGGGGAACACGCGCGTTTGGACCACGGAGAGCCGCCCCTACCGATTATTGACTTTCGGGCTACTCAAGAGTAAAAGTTCTGCACACCTTCGGTAATCCAAACTCCAGGAGAACTATCATGAAATCTCTAGCCACCACTCTGACTCTTCTCGTTCTTTTTGTTACTACTGCAACTGCACAAACATGGGATCCCGAGATGCAGTTGAAGTTCAAAGCTGTAGGCGTGCCCAGAGTTTCTCCTGACGGGAAAAAGGTGGTCTACACAGTCAACGAAGCAGTTATGACTGCTGAGAAGAGCGAGTTTGTGACGCAGATCTGGATGGCCGACATCGCCGGCAAAGGAAATGTCCAGCTCACGTTTGGCGAGAAGTCGTCGACGAGTCCCAAGTGGTCTCCGGATGGAAACTGGATCGCTTTCACTTCAAATCGTAAAGACAACAAAAACAATCTCTATCTCCTGAACATGAGTGGCGGCGAAGCCGAACCGCTGACGGACGTCAAAAGCGCTGTCGGAAATTTTGACTGGTCTCCCGACGGACGCTCCATTGCTTTCACGATGACTGATCCGAAGACAGAGGACGAGGAGAAGAACGACAAAGGCAAGAATGACTTCCGCTGGGTTGACGAAAATGTAAAGCTCGCACGCCTGTACGTGATTCCTGTTCAGAAGGACGCGAACGGCAAACGCGAGCCGCGCAAACTAACGACTGAGAATTATCAGGTCGATGAGTTTGACTGGTCCAACGACGGCTCGCGCATTGTGTTCAGCCACGTGAAGTCGCCGTTGGCAAACGATTGGACTACTTCCGATGTTTCGATCGTCGACGTAGCGAGCGGAAAGGTTACCGTCCTTGCCAATACGGGCGCTGCTGAAATGAGTCCTGTCTATTCACCCGACGGAAAATCGATTGCTTTGATCGTGAGTGAGAATCCAGCAGTATGGGCAGGATCAGGTATCATTCAGATCATTGCAGCGAGCGGCGGACAGCCAAAGAATCTTGTGCCGTCGTTCGATGGTCAACCGGATATCGCCGGCTGGTCCAGCGACGGCAAACGCATCTACTTCAGCGAAGCGAAAGGCACAGGCACGCAAATCTACACGCTCGACATTGCCGCCAATCGCATCGAAGAGATTAAAAACACGACAGCAGTAATCACTGCCCTCAGTCTCAACCGCACTGCGACTATGTTCGGTTTTATTAGACAAGCTCCCGATACTCCGGCCGACGTTTTTGTCGCCTCCGCTTCGGATTTCAAACCTGTGCAAATCAGCAACGCGAATGCCGACTTGAAAATACCGCCCCTCGGACGCACCGAAGTCATAACCTGGAAATCGACGGACGGAAAACAGATCGAGGGATTGCTGACCTATCCCGTCAATTACCAGGCCGGACAGCGCGTGCCACTAATATTGAACGTTCACGGAGGACCGGCAGGCGTTTTTGTTCAGTCATTTATTGGCGGTCGAGGCGCTTATCCGCTCGCGACTTTTGCTTCACGTGGTTACGCGATCCTGCGTGCGAACCCGCGTGGCTCGAGTGGCTATGGAAGCGAGTTTCGTCGTGCAAACATGCGCGACTGGGGAGTTGGCGATTACCAGGATCTAATGACAGGTGTCGATAAAGTTATCGAAATGGGCGTTGCCGATCCGCAGCGTCTGGGTGTAATGGGCTGGAGCTACGGCGGATTTATGACGTCGTGGATCGTCACGCAGACTTCACGCTTCAAGGCTGCTTCAGCCGGTGCTCCGGTGACCAATCTGATGAGCTTTAACGGCACTGCTGATATTCCAGCGTTTGTCCCCAGTTATTTTGGCGGAGAGTTCTGGGATGTAATGGATCTCTATCAAAAACATTCGCCAATGTTCAACGTCAAGAACGTGACGACACCGACGATGATTCAGCATGGCGAGGCAGACATTCGCGTTCCGATCTCACAGGGTTACGAATTCTACAATGCGCTCAAAGTAAAAGGCGTACCCACGCGAATGATCGTGCTGCCGCGACAGCCACACGGACCCAACGAGCCGAAGATGCAACTCGCGGTGATGAAAGCAAACCTCGAGTGGTTTGAAAAGTACCTCGGTAAGCCGGAGACGTCACGTAACTAAGCCATAGATTAACGCAGATTCAAAAACGGATCATGAAGTGAAGATCTTTATCGGCACTTCAGGATGGCACTACAAACATTGGATGGGCGGTGTGTTCTATCCGGCCGGAACTTCCGGGCCGGGAATGTTCGAGTTTTACGCACGTCACTTCAACACCGTCGAAATCAATAACAGCTTCTATCGACTGCCGACGGCGAAGACTTTCGACAACTGGAGAGAGTCTGCGCCGCGCAATTTTCAGTATGCAGTTAAGGCGAGCCGCTTCATCACTCACATGAAGAAATTGAAGGATCCGAAAGCATCTTCGGAGAAGTTCTTTTTGGTGGCGGAGCGGCTTGAGGAGAAGCTCGGTCCGATTCTCTTTCAACTACCGCCGCGCTGGAAGATCAACGTCGAGAGATTCGCTGAGTTTCTCGAATCGCTGCCGCGCGCGCATAAGTATGCGATTGAGTTTCGCGACGAAAGTTGGCTTGTGCCGGAAGTCTTCGAGTTGTTGCGAAGGTACAAAGCAGCGTTTTGCATTCATGATTTCGCAGACATGAAGATCCCGATCCAGATCACTGCTGGCTTTAGTTACATTCGCTTTCACGGGCCGACGAGCGCGAAGTACTGGGGCTCGTATTCGGACGCTGAGCTTCGGAAATGGGCTGATCGGATTAACAGTTGGCGCAGAGATTTGTCGGCGGTGCATGTCTATTTCAACAACGATCCGGAAGGCGCGGCAGTTAGAAACGCGTTGACGCTGAAGTCGCTGGTACGTTAGTTGCCGACCCGCCTTGGAGTGCGGTGCCTTCGCACCGCTTTAGTATACGTTCCAAGGAGAAATATTTATGACTTCAAATCATCGGGCTTGCGATGATCACCGGTGCCTCGTCAGGCATCGGTTATGAACTCGCTATTTTTTGTGCGAAAGACGGCTTCGACTTGGTGGTAGTCGCAGACGAGCCGGAGATCGAACAAGGCACCGTTTATCTCATACAGAAGGTTGGGAAAGACATGAGAGCGCGGGGGCATGGGCGAATTCTGATCACAGGCTCGATCGCGGGATACACGCCCGGCACGTACAACGCTGTCTACAACGCCAGCAAAGCATTCATCGATTCGTTTTCATTTGCACTGCGCGCGGAGTTGAAAGATAGCGGAGTGACTGTGACTTGTCTGATGCCTGGTGCCACTGAGACTGAGTTTTTTGAGCGCGCGGGAATGGAAGATACGGAGATTGGGCAGTCGAAGAAGGAAGATACGGAGATTGGGCAGTCGAAGAAGGATGATCCGGTGGATGTTGCGAAAGTTGGGTTTGAGGCGATGATGAAGGGTGAAGGAGATGTTGTTAGTGGATTCAAGAACAAGGTGATGTCCACGGTGGCATCGGTGAC
>DASUYO010000146.1:0-7405 GCA_036377375.1 Pyrinomonadaceae bacterium | reverse complement strand
ACATTGCCAACATTGTGGCAATTGCAGTGTCGAACGCGTTGGCCTATGAAGAGATCAAATCTCTCAAAGAACAACTCTTGCTCGAGAACCGAGTGCTCCAGGAAGACATCGTACAACGATCCATTTATGAAGAGATTATCGGCTCATCGGGGTCGCTTCAGAAGGTGCTTGCCGCAATCGAAAAGGTTGCACAAACTGACTCCACCGTTCTAATAACCGGTGAGACGGGGACGGGAAAGGAGCTGGTTGCACACGCGATTCATCGCCGCTCTCAACGTGGCGATCGCGCGTTGGTAAAAGTCAATTGCGCGGCGCTGCCGGCGGAGTTGATTGCGAGCGAATTGTTCGGTCATGAGAAGGGCGCATTCACCGGCGCATTGCAACAGCGCGTCGGCCGCTTCGAAGCGGCGAACGGCGGCACGATTTTTCTCGATGAAATCGCTGAGCTGAGTCCGGAAATTCAAGTATCACTTTTGCGGGTCTTGCAAGAGAAGGAGTTCGAGCGCGTGGGCGGCAACCGTACCATTAAAACGGACGTGCGTGTGATCGCGGCTACGAACAAAGATCTGTGGCGCGAAGTGAGCGCGGGCCGATTCCGCATGGACCTGTTTTATCGGCTGAATGTTTTTCCGGTCCACGTGCCGCCGTTGCGTGAACGTGCGAACGACATTCCGGTGCTGGTTGATTATTTTGCGGCACGGCTAGCGAGACGAACGGGAAAGAAGATCTGCCAGATCGAGAAGCGGTCGCTCTGTGCGATGCAGCAGTATTCCTGGCCGGGCAACATTCGCGAGTTGCAGAATGTGATTGAACGCTGCGTGATTTTGGCTGAGAGTGAAGTTTTGCGACTTGACTCCGGTATGCTGATGCAGGAACGGCAATCAGTCGTAACAGCGCCAATTGCGACGGGCTTCGAATCGGATCGAAAAGCTCAAATCGAAGCGGTGCTGCGGGAGACGCGTGGGAGGGTTTACGGACCACGCGGGGCTGCCGCTCGGCTCAGCTTGCCGGCGACGACGCTCGATTCGCAAATCCGCGCGCTTGGTATCAACAAGCATCAATTCAAATAATCCACAAACCGCAATACCTATTCGTAGTTCCACGAGAACCTCGTGGAACTGTGAACAACCTTCATAAGTTTCCGCCAAAATTAATAGCTTTCGATGGCATGTCTGTTGCTCCCCACCTGTGAAGGCGTAAAGAGGAGCAGTTCAATGGAACGTAAAAACACAAAACTTTTGCTGATCGCATTTGTAATCACACTTGCCGCGTCCAGTCTCGCGTTGGGCCAGGACAGCGTTGCCCTTAGTGTGGCGCCAAGCGCACTTCGGGCCCTTGAGACGGGAGGCATCGCCGAGGGACAGGAGTTAAAAATCGAAGGCATCGTCATCAATCAGAACGACCAGTCGTTTACCGTCCGTGACGCACAAGGAAGCGAAACCGTCGTCCTCGTGACTAACCAAACCGTCATCAAGAAAAAGCGCAGAGGCTGGATTTATGTTCCCAGGACAGCTGGTGCTGATGAAATCCGTTGCGGTCTTAGACTGAAGGTGAAGGGCCGAGGTAACAGTGATGGCCAACTCGTAGCGCAGCACATCGCTATGTATCCGGATCCAAAACCAACTAAACCATCCGAACGAATCGATTTCTTTGACGCGCAGGCTAACTCAAATCAGGTCCCGGCCGGGGCGCGATTTAACCAGACGCAAGAAAATGCACCGCTTCTCTGGACAATTCCAATAAATCAACACTGTGGCAAATGCAGCCATGTTTGCGGCGAAGGCTGCTCATCCAGCGGCTGTCCGGGCCAGGGCGGATGCAACTAACGTGAATGACCCCCGGAAACTAAGATACGCGGCCGCGCATGTTTTGAGCGTTATAGCTTTGGCCGGTAGGAATTGACGAACGGTTATAAAAGACAATCGCAAATAAAACCGCCACTACCAGAGAAACAAATGGATCACCGTACATGTCTTCGCCTCGGAATACTGAACGGCAACAAGTGTTCCAGCACAAACGTGAGAATTTAGCGGGCCTTGAGAAGGAAGAGTTCGGGTTTCCACGAAAGTCTTCGTGAAATCGCGATCCTTCATGCCGCAGATGAACACGGATCTGCGTTCACCCGCGTTCATCAATCACAGCCTTCCCGAAAGAGCGTCTCTCGCGACTCCGAAGAAGTCGCTAACGCTTCCGATTTTGCCGAACCGCTCACACTTTCGGCATTGTCGCTACATGCAACCAGGCAGAAAATCGTTGCCAGTTAAACGACGGAATGAAACCTTGATTTGATTTACAAAAGGAGAGACGTCATGGTTGCGGAAATACGAACACAGCAAGTAGCAAACAATTCCTTCTTCCTCGATCCCAAAGTCAGATGTGCACAGGCTCAGGAATTCGACGAACGGCTTTCGGGGCTCATTATCGGCCAGGAGAATGCGGTTGGCAGTATGGGCAACCTGTATCAGTTGTTTCTCGCGGGAATGAACCAGAGCAACAAACCGCTTGGAATCCTACTTTTCTTAGGCCCGACTGGTTCGGGCAAAACACGCGTGGTCGAAGCCGCAGCAGAGATTCTGTTTGGAGACCGTAATGCCGTTATCAAGATCGATTGCGCGGAGTTTCAGCACTCGCACGAGATCGCTAAGTTGGTCGGCTCTCCCCCAGGATATCTGGGCCATCGGGAAACTTCGCCACTTCTTAGTCAAGAAAACCTCGACCGTTTCAAAACGGAAGACACTCCGCTTTCGCTCGTTCTATTTGACGAAATTGAGAAGGCATCGGATTCGTTGTGGCGGTTGCTCCTCGGCATCCTTGATAAGGCGACACTGACCCTGGGTGATAACCGGCGCGTCGATTTTTCACAGTCGTTGATCATCATGACCTCAAACCTGGGCGCCAGGGAGATCTCCGAACTGATCGAAGGCCGGATCGGTTTTACCGCACCCCAGGAACTGAACAACGTCGATAAGAGCCAGATTGCTATTCACGAGAAAATCCAACGCACGGCCGTACAAGCGGCCAGCCGGAATTTCTCTCCTGAGTTCATGAACCGGATCGACAAAGTAGTGGTCTTCCACTCATTGAACGAACAGCATCTGCGGCAAATTCTCGATCTTGAACTTCGCGAGTTACAAGAGCGGATCCTGCGCTCGGCTAAAACTAAGTTTTTCTTTAGCTGCTCTGGTTCAGTGAAGGAAATGTTGTTGCGTGACGGTATTGATAGCAGATACGGTGCGCGCCACTTGAAGCGCTCAATCGAACGACTGCTTGTCATGCCGATGTCAAACCTGGTGGCGAGTGGCCAGATATGTTTTGGTGACTCGATCGATGTCGATTTGGACCACAATGGCTCCGACATTTCGTTCGCAAGACGTTCGTGTCAAACAACGGTTGACAATTCGTTTGTCATTGAACCTTCGGTAGAGGAATTTGGTGCGTCGTTGCATGCGGCGCAGCTCAGTCAGCAAACAGTAGCTGCTGCGTAGTACGGTGGTGGTTAATCCCCGGTCCATCCGCCTCTTGCAGCGAGGAGATGCAGTAAGTTCGGGAGCGGGGAATCGCGCGATCGACAGTGTCACGGACGTGTAGAATGAGAGTTACTCCCTGCAACGGCAGAAAAGTTTTCAGCCGCGACGTTTGCCGCCTTTTTGGCAAAGTCGTAAGTGGCCTTCAGATTCCCGCCGAAGAACCGCACCTTGCCTGTTATGTCCCGTTCCAACAGCGAGTTCCCACCCTTATCCCTGAACTCGCAGCGCAGCGTAACGGAGGTCGCCCCCGCGACTGTCGTAACCTGGCGCATCTTTTCACTACCCTTTTCAAACTTTTGAACAGTGCATTGAAGCGCGATCAGATCAAGTTCGGCCGCTGGGTTTCGGTCGCCATCACGATACACATGCCGGAATACACTTTTCTTCCGAAGCTGATCGATCAGGTTCTCATAAAGAGACACTTGGAATTCTGCGGGTAGCGGTGTTGTCCCACCGCCCCGGATCATCATCACCTGGACTGCCGACGCGCGCGTCGCCGGCTGATGTTCTTTCGCGCGCAATAGCGAGCCTGGAAAAAACATCGCGAGCAATACAGAAAAAACCACCGGATTTCTAAAGTTAAAGTTCATGGCTCTACTCCTTCGGATCTGCTTGTGTCGGAATACTTGTGTGCGCCCCATGGGCAATGAGTTCCTGCTTGATCATTTCCGCCTTGCCGAGCGGCACGGTAAAGATGACTCCGTGCAGGCCGCCATCGGCATCACGATACTGAATCGTCAGCGTGTCGAGCTTTGTGCGAAACAAGCTCAGGACGCGCCCCGACCCGAACGGCGCAAGCTGTGTTAGGGTGCCCAACGTTCCGCCGATCGCGCGTTGACTGTCTGTTCCCGTAACAACATCCTGGATGGAGGTAGCCGTTACATCAGCGTTACCCTTCGCGTGAATAAAGCGCAGGGTTCCGTTGATAACTGTCAGGTTACCTTTGGTGTTCTCCTTCAAACCCGCAAGGCCGATGAGTTGGACAGCCTGCGTCAGAGTTTGAGCGTGTTGGGCCTGACCAACGGAAGTGCAAAAGAATAAGGTAATGGCGATCAGCGCCACTTTGATAGTTGAAAGCATTTCATCCTCCATTCAATAGTTAGGGCGGGAATGCCCACGCGATTCCCGCCCTTACAGTTACGTGCCCCTTCTCACGTAACCTCTCGTTCATCAGGCGATGAACGATCCAACGTAGTCTCACCGTTTCTGAGACGTCGTTGTCGGGTTCTATATGACCCGTGATGACCACTGCAAAGGGCGTTCCGGCCCAATACTGTTGATGTCGTGCAATGGACCACGTAATCGCGATCGTGGTTCTACGGAATGTTCGTGGAATTACGAATAGCCCACCGATTGTCTCCGACGAAAACTTCGCCACTCTTCGCCAAATTCGATCAAATTAAATCCGGAATATGTATTGCCTAGCCTTGTTTCACGGGGGCAGGGAGGGTTAGTTGCGAGTGAGATTGCTTCATGGGGCAGGGGCGCCGCTCGCAAGCTAACCCTCCTGGGCGGAAGAGATGATTAGATGGATCAGACTAGACAAGATCGCAATTACGATGACATTGATGCTAGTAATTCTCGGCATCGCAATCTCGCAAATTCCCGCCAGAGCTTTCAATGCTGCGAACGTAGACCACGGTGGTTATGAAATGCGCGTCCACCTTGATAGAACGTTGTCGATCATGTCATCCCGCGTTGGAGACAGGTTCACCGCGACTGTCGCAGATCCAGGGCCTTTCAACTTAGCGCGGATTTCCGGCCACGTTCAGTCCATTACCTCATCCGGACTCTTTAACGGCGCGACTGAAATGGACCTCTCGTTCGACCGCATTCGCTTCAACGATGGTGGGGCCTATCCGATTAACGCAGAAATCATCAAGCTCTACGACGTGCCCTCGGGTGAACAGGTGGATGCTCAAGACCTGATCGAAACGCAGGGACGCCGCCGTCCCCAAACGCTCAAGCGAACCGGGATTGGTGCGCTGGCAGGTGGCGTCTTCGGTGTGACTCCGGGCGCAGGAAGTGGCGGTCCGGCCATCCGCCCTCGAGTCGCAGCCACCCGAACAACAGCCGCTTCGGGCCGCAAAGATCTCATCCTGGACCAGGGCGTCGAGATGTTGCTTCGCGTTTACCACGAGTGAGCTGCAGGTGAAACTATGTCAGATGCTTCTTCAATTTTTCGACTCCGCATTTTGTATCGAAGATCGGCGATACTTTGCGCGCTTTACCTTCTGTTGATCTGTACTCAGACGAATGCGGGGACTGCGGATCCTGATCTTCGAAAGGCCCTGGCCGAGCGCGCGGCTTTTGGTGCGGATCAGCTCGCTGCGCTTGAACGCGGCGAGCCCGTGGCTAAACTGATTCCTTCAAATGACCCGCGCGAAGTAGCGGTCTGTGGAGTAATAGAGGTTCCGTCAGACCCCGAGACAGCACTCAAAGCATTTCAGCTAAGCTTAAGTCTTAAACAGAACTCGCTTTTACAGTCGGGTAAGTTTACTAATCCGCCGCGCGTCGAAGATCTCGCATCCCTGACACTCAGCGACAGCGAGATCGCCGACCTGAAGACGTGCACCGTAGGTAATTGCAAATTGAAGTTGTCCGGGGCGATGATCCAGCGCTTTCAAAAGAGTATCGACTGGAACGCGATTGATTGTAAGGAGCAAGCGAACCAACTGTTTCGGTTAATGATGGTGGAGTATGTCACAACCTATCTTCAGAAAGGGGACGCGGCGCTGATCGAATATGCCGATCAGAGCGCCGGAGTCGCATTGGCTCGAGAGCAGGAATCATTGCTGGCCAACTTACTCTACGTTAATGACACGGCCCCTGAATTCGTCCGTCACCTGAAAGCTTTTCCGCGATCGACAGTGCCAGTAGAGCATTCTTTGAGCTGGGCCATGATCAATTTTGGTCTTAAGCCCGTGCTTGTGATCACAGATGTCTCCACCTATAGATCCGATGTCGATGGTGTGGCGCGAGTGCTGGTACTCTCAAAACAAATTTATGCGAATCACTATCTTGATGCCTCGTTGTCTCTGACAGTCGCAATCGCGGATCAAACTCGGACGAAGTCGGACTTGCTTTACGTGAATCATTCGCGCGCGGGTGCTCTCGCCAGTTCATTCAGCAAATTCAAACACAGAATAGTTGAGAGCAGGGCCACCGAGGATCTAAAAAGTCTGCTTGGACAGACAAGGCTAAACCTCGATGTCGTGCTTAACAATTCTTCACCCTCTTTTGAACCAACATTGACACAGCGCATTAGCGAATCGCGCGTGCTGCGGATCATTGCCTTGCTTGTGTTGTTAAAAATGATCGGAAGGGCCTTCTACCTCACTTTCCGACGCAAAAAGCCTGGGCGAGCACTCAGGCAGGCGGCCTGATGAAGACTGCATCGTAGGAAGCTTTGTCGCAGCTATTGAACATCCATTCATTGCATCATATGAGTAAAAACAGAGGACCAATCGCGCTAATCGTAATCGACGGCTGGGGATACTCTGCCAGTCGCGACGGCAATGCCATTGCGCTCGCCAGGACACCGTTCTATGACGAGCTTTGTGAAAAATATCCAGGCACATTGCTCGAAGCGCATGGAGCGCGTGTCGGCTTGCCGGCGGGTGTCATGGGAAATTCCGAGGTCGGACACCTGAACATCGGGTCAGGTCGGGTGATTCGCATGGATGTGTCGCGGGTGGACCATGAAATCGAGACTGGTGAGTTTTTCCGAAACCCTGTACTCGCGAACGCTATCGAGAGAGCGCGGCACCCACAGCGAGCGCTTCATCTGATGGGCTCGATCTCAGATGGACAGGTGCATTCGTCTCTTACCCATCTCTATGCGCTCCTCGCGATGGCTAAAGAGCATGGCCTCGATC
>DASUYO010000145.1:0-16345 GCA_036377375.1 Pyrinomonadaceae bacterium | reverse complement strand
CAGTCAGAAGACATGCCTCTATGAGATTGGCCAGACGCTTCCTTTCGATCCGCCATTGTGTCTATGGGAAGGTAAGATTGAGTGGGATGGTGAATTCGCGGCGGTTACGGTGAAGGCAAACGGCGTCACGCAACGAGATCGTTTGAAAGTCTCGTCGCGTGTGAATGCGGTAGAGCATTTACTGACGACATTGTGGAGCAGTCAAACACGAGTACTCGCATCCACGTCCGAAATTGACGTAGTGGGGCATCGGATTGTTCATGGTGGTCCGCATTTTGAGGACCCGGTTCTCATCACGCCTGAAGTGAAATCGGCAATTGCCGCTGCGTCAGCCTTCGCGCCTCTTCACAACGGCGCCGAACTGGAAGGCATGACGATAATAGAGAAGCTGCTCCGAGTTCCTCAGGTAGCCGTCTTCGATACCGGGTTTCACCAGAAAATGCCGCCGCAAGCGGCTGTCTATCCTGGGCCTTATGAGTGGTTCACGGGCGGCATTCGACGGTACGGATTCCACGGTATCAATCATCAGTACTGCGCTGGGCGCGCAGCCCAATTACTGCGCCGGCAATTGAGCTCTCTCAGGCTGGTGACATGTCACCTGGGCAACGGCTGTTCGCTTGCCGCGATTCGTGATGGTCGAAGCATTGACACTACTATGGGGTTCACTCCACTCGAAGGCCTGATGATGGGGACTCGCTCCGGCTCCGTGGACCCGGGAATTCTGAGCTACCTGATGCGTGAAGGTCAGCTTGAGGGCCATGAAATTGATGACCTTCTGAATCAAAAGTCGGGTCTACTTGGAATCTCAGGGGTGTCGGGGGACATGCGGGAAATTTTGAATGCGATGAAACAGGGCTACTCGCGCGCGAAGCTGGCCTTCGACATCTATGTCCATCGTTTGAAGGCTGGCATCGGCGCGATGGTCGCCGTGCTCGGGGGAATTGATTCGCTCGTGTTCACGGCAGGAGTCGGGGAGAACTCCGCAGCCGTGCGCGCGGCTGCCTGCGCCAATTTGCAAAGTCTTGGTATTAACGTCGACAAGGCAATCAACGCGCGTCTTTCTCCTGATGGAGATATTGCTGCGCTGGATTCTCAAGTCCGAATCCTGGTGATACGGGCGCAGGAAGATTGGGCCATTGCGGGAGAATGCTGGAAGCTATTTTCAGGGCGCGGTTGACGTTTTCACGAAACGTGAGGATCAGACAGTAAAGTAAGGGGCACCGCTACTCGCAAGGAGGTGACCACGCTCGCGGGTCACTCCGGCTCGATTGCGTCGATAGTATTTTCACCTGATGGCAAAACTCTGGCCTCCGCAAACCGTGACAACACGATGAAGTTATGGTTCGCAGCAACCGAGGAAGAAGTCGAGGAACGGCGTTGGCGCGCCTATTAAACCAAGGACTTCTGAAATTAATGGAGGTGTGGTTATCAAGACGAAAGGCATC
The DNA here is from genome assembly GCA_036377375.1 of Pyrinomonadaceae bacterium. Classification (GTDB taxonomy): domain Bacteria; phylum Acidobacteriota; class Blastocatellia; order Pyrinomonadales; family Pyrinomonadaceae; genus PSRF01. The sequence goes on along the minus strand of DASUYO010000145.1, from coordinate 14,900 downwards.
TTGAATGACCCGTGTTCGTGCCAATTTCCGGATCGTTTTTAGTCTACGCTGAGTCATGGACGCATTTCAGAACGAGTCGCTTTCTTTTTGATGAGTGCAAGTTTTTATTTTGTGAGCCGGTGGTGGTCCAACTTTCTCTACTTAGGGTGGCTGAATTGGAGAGGCTCATGGTCTTCTCCCTGAAAAGAGCCGGCATCTTAGAGTAGAGACAACGGGCAATGAGTCTCAGGCAGATAAACCATTGGATTCGTCGTTGCCAATCACTCCCCCTTGCCTTAGACCACTTGTCATTCTAAACTTCGCTCATGAGCACGAACGTACTCCAAGCCGCCAGAAACTTACCTTTGCCGGAACGCCTGGAACTGCTGGATGCTTTGTGGGAAAGCATTGTTGAAGAGGGCTATGAACCGCCGTTGACTAATCCTCAGGGAGACGAACTCGATCGTAGGTTAAAAGCTCATCAACGAAATCCTGATGATGTCGTGGACTGGAAGGCAATCAAAACCGAGCTTGACTCCAAGTTTGGAAAAGACTGATGTCTTTCACAGTCGTTTTTCGTCGAATCGCAAAGCGCGAGTTTGATGACGCGATATCGTGGTATCAAGAGCGACGTGAAGGACTTGGGCGGGAGCTTAGGGTTGCTGTCGAACAACAACTCGGAAGAATTGCGCTCACGCCATATCAGTTCGCGTGTGTTAAAGGCGAGGTGCGCAGAGCAGTATTGCAGCGTTTTCCCTACTCCATATATTTCATCGTTGAAGACGATCGGATTGTAGTGTTAGCGATTTTTCACGCGAGGCGAGCCCCAAGTCAGCTCGAGGATCGATTCTAGGTTGGTAGAGCGCAATAGCAGCCTGCGAAAGACACCCGACTACCCTCTGCCGAGCGCGATGGTTTCGATGAAATGTTTTCATGCTAATTGCAGAATTTCCTCCTCCTGATCCGATAGTGCTCTACGGCATTTGTCGAAGTGGAGAGAGAAAATTTGGTGTCTGTTTGGTGTCTATTACGAGAGAGCACCAGAGAGAATATGGAGAATCAGAGAGACTAAAGAGAAATTCGACAGGGGACAGAAAACGCCGCGAATTCGCAGATTCTGCAAATTTCCGAGCAAAATTGATTTTTTCGATAGTAAATGAACTCGACTCCCCCCCTTCGGCACCATTCAAAACTTTAAGCATTGCGAATAAAAGACTTAGCGAAACCCCCAATCCTGTCACAACTAAGGCAGCAACAATTAATTTAGAGAGAGTTTTAGCTCGTTAGCCTCTTGTGCTCACCTCGGGTGTACCGCGAGTTTGTGCGCTCGTTTCTCGTTAATGATAGGCTGCACCTCATGCTTAAAAGTTACTTCAGCTTCTCCTGGCTGGCACTACAAGAATACTTACCGGAAAAGAGGCGCAAGTGGCTGAAACTGGTCTGGATTGTGACGACGTTTACAGTGGGTAGCTTCATTGCTGACTTCCTTGGAGTCCCTCTGACGGCATGGGTCCGAGTTTCTTCGCGGTCAATTTAGGAATCAGTCGAGCGTTTGCATTCGGCAACGTTCACGCAGCACCCGCGGCAGCCGCAGCGCCGGCGCCATCGGAAGCGAACAGACCCGCGAGTGGTCCAGCTCCCGAAAACCGATACACGGTTACGTTCTCTGTCAACATTCAGAACCTCTTGAACACTACCAATCCAAATCAACCGATCGGCAAACTCAGCTCGCCGCAGTGTGGAGAGTCGATCTCGTCCGCGGGAAGTTTTGGTTTTGGTCCAAGCGGCAGTGCAGCCGCCGGAAGCCGTCGTATTCAAATCCAAGTGCGATTTGGTTTTTAGCCGCGGATCAGGATTGGTTAAGTTTCTCTGCTTTGGTGCGGAGGCGTTCTTCCAGTTTTCGGAGTTCCGGAGTGAGCTCCGGGCCGAAATCTTCTGCCTCGAAGATTGGACGGAGGTCGATTTCGCCTTCCATGTCCGGTCTTTCGGGATCGTTCGGAATCCGCTTTGCCCACTCGAGCGCTTCATCCATCGAATTCACTTTCCAGATCCAGAAACCGGCGATGAGCTCGCGCGTCTCCGCAAATGGACCATCGGTAATGAGCCGCTCGCCGCCCGAAAACTTGATTCGCTTTGCCTTGGACGATGGATGCAATCCTTCACCCGCCAGCATGACACCGGCGTTGACGAGTTCTTCGTTAAACTTACCCATCGCGTTGAGCAGTTTCTCGCTCGGCATGATTCCCGCTTCTGATTCCTCGTTAGCCTTGATAATGACCATCACGCGCATCTTAATATCTCCTTAATTTTCAAATTAGAGCTTGTTTTTTGGCCTTTCACCTATTAAATCGAATGGGCAGCGACGAATTCGACAACGGACCAGGAATTTTTTTGAGCCTGGATGCGAAATTTTTTACGTGGATCTCCGGAAACAGGACCAACCTGTTTCGTTTGCGCAGTGACAAAACCAGCAGACAATGAATTGAGGATCAAGACTGCAATAAACAAAGTGGTACGCATGGAACATCATCCTTCCGGTGTTTCTTCTTATCTCTGGATTGACGTTCATCCACCATATATTCTTCCCTCGTGTGATCTTGTAAAGGAGAGTATATTAGACCTCATTCAGGAATAACTTCACTCTTATGAAGTGTCGATGCGAAAACATCATCTGTTTTACCCGACGACTTACAGGATTCTGCGTCGTTCTTCTTTGCTTCGTCGTTACTACCACCGCCTTGGCGCAGTCGACCAATGATGGTTCGACCGCGAATGCAGCCACCGGCTCAGCGTCTTCAAACATTGAGATTATAAAGCTCGAATGGAAACGAGAAGTCCGACTTCCTCGCAATTTCGATCCGTCCGTAATTCCCACTGGCGCGACATTCAATGATCCGGCTACACGGACTTCCGGCACCGCTCCTACTACCGCCACGGAAAGTGCCCGGGCTGCCGGTCCGCGAGGTAGTGCGGATAGTGCCGGCGGAACCTTCCCTGCTACCCCGAGTCGACTGCCAGTATTTTATGTCTACTCAATGAAGGTCAAAAACGTCGGTCCTAAACAGATCGAAGGAATTGCATGGGATTACCTTTTCATCGATCAAAACCTTAACTCGGAAGTCGGGCGACATCAGTTCCTCACGCACATGAAGATTCCCATTAATAAAACGAATACGTTGCACAGTGACTTGCGCACTCCGCCAATCAGCATAGTTGGCGCACCAATGTCTGGGAGCGACAAGCATTCTCGTTACAGCGAAAGGGCCGTAATTCAGTGTGTACTCTATGAGGATGGGTCGACTTGGAAGAATCCGCTCGCAAGGGCTGGCGTGTGCGAGTTCTTAAAGAGCAAGTATCCTGCGAGGCAACGGCACACCTCGGGCCAGAGTAAACAGTAAGAGGAAGGACTACAAAATGAGGCTGTCTCTAAATTTTTACACCCTCGTCATGCTTGTTACGCTTTTCGCGTTGCCGCTCGGGGTCACGGCAAAGTCCAGCGACAGCCCTCTTCCCTCCGCAAGCGGCGGCATACGCGAAGAGATCCCCGACGCCTACAAAGAACGTTATCAACAATGGAAGTCTGAGTTTCTCACAACCGAAATCGGGCAGGCCCAATGGAAGTTGTACGCGCAACATCCGCACCTTGTCCTGACCATTACCGTGAGTCGAGAAAATGAGTTTGGCGCCGGCTCTGGAAAATACAAGTGGAATGCATCTGGTGAGCTGATCGCTGCAACCGTGACACTGGGTGCAAGAATTAACGAAGGCTTTCCCACTTCTGTCTATTATCCGGTTATGAATGCGCTCGAGCCGTACGAGAAAAATAAACTGATCTCAGGCAATGTTTTGGCTGCGACAAAGATCGCTCACGAATTTGGCCACGTCATGAAAATCGGCACAATAGATGAACCGCTTTATCACCTTCAAACGCGCCTGGCGCCTATTTACAACAAGATCTTTCTTAGCAATGGTCACAATGTCGACGACCCACGTCTAGTGGAGTTGGCACGCCAAATGGGCGGTAATCCCGTTCAGATCTGGGAAGACCGTGAATACTGGGGCGAAGCGAACGCTATGCTTTATCTGCGGGATAGAGTAGCTAAGGAAAGATTCCACTGCCGGCTCTTCAACCAAATCAAGCGGTCAGTGGAAGACTACGCGAAGCCTTACGAGGAGCGCTTCGCCGCGATCGCGAAGTCTCAAGGCGTGATCTATTCATGTAGTTGGCGCTAAAGTCGCTAATGGCAGCGCCAAAGGCGCAGAATAGGAAAGCCAGGGGCAAGCGTGAAGCGCAGCGGAACGCGTCGCCCCTGGTGACAAGGAATAATTTTTGAAGAGAGCACTGAAAGTGCGAAATACCAATGTCAATTATTCCGCTCTTTCAGAGCTTCAACGGTCGTGGCGCTCTTACCAGGGGCGACCCGCCTCACGTTGTTCGGCGCTTGCCCCTGGCTTTCATATTCCGCGCCTTTGGCGCTGGAAGTAGCGGCTTTTGTGCAAAGCCTTGAGGAGTTCAGGAGCGGTAAACAAAGAAAGGGGCCGAACGAATCGGCCCCTTTTGTCGTGCCTAATTTTTTGTTTAGAAGTGAATCCGAAGTCCCAACTCCATCTGACGTGCGCCGTATACCGCAGTGGTGATCCTGCCAAATGATGTGTTACTGGTGAGACTTAAACTACTCGGATCCGAAGGTTGGAAATGATTGAACAGGTTAGTGAATTGCACAGTTAAGGTCGCACCCACCCGCTCGCTGAATCTCAAGTCTTTGGCGATCGTCGCGTCCACATTCCAACGATTCAAACCTCGCAGGTTACCAGTAGCGCCACAACTGGTGTCGATTCCCAGAATACAGCGCCGGAAATTTGCGAGAACTGAAGCCGGGTCCGCGAAAATATTGACTTGACTTGTATTGTTTGTGCCTACATTGATCGTCACACCATTCAACGTGGTGCTGGATCCTGGTACGTTAAAGTGCGCTGAGTGACCATCCGTGAAAGGCGAAAGCGGGATTGCGCTTTCAAAAGCGCTGGAAGAGCTGGACACGTTTCCGACTTGGCCAAAGGCCTGGCAGGCTGATGAGCAAGTCCCTCCCTGCGTGTAACCGATTCCGATTGGGAAGCCGCTCTGTGCAGTGATGAATGGAGATAGGGACCAACCGCCCAGCACCTTGTCCTTCCAGCCATGACTTCCCTTGAAAAAAGGTGGCCGGTAGGTGAAGCCGGAGCTGAAGATAAACCTGAGATCGAAGACCTGTGGTCCATAGCTGGCCCTTGGGTTCCAAATATCCAAAAACTGATTTGAGCTGTTGTACTGCGCGATCTGCGCTGTGCCTAATGCTTTGCCATAGGTGAAGTTCGTGATTGACGAAATGCCGTGCCAATCATTCAACTTCAATGTTGCAAACATTGCATGGTAATTCGAGAAGCCCAAACTCGTTGTCGTGTTAATCGACGTGGCCTGCGAACTGAGCATTGTGCGGCCCAGAGCCCACGAACCTAATGTACCGTTGGAGCGCGAAGTACCCGTTGCATTGAGATAGGCCCACAACTCTGAGACGCGGGTCGCGCCGACGAACGTTCGTACGTTTGATTGACTGAGCAACGCCTGCGTGCAATTAGCGAAGCCTGTACAGTAGGTTGAACCGGCTCCACCCAATGCGGCTTCGAAAAATGGCTGCGACGGAACTGATGCGATTAAAGCAAGCAGTGCAGCCGGTGGAGTGCTTAGGCCGGTGGGATTCGCTCGATCAATCTGCGAGCAACGGCCACCTGCACCTGGAGAACAGAGCGCCCTCCAAATATTGGCAAAAGCATCAGAGAAGCTCTGCCCTCCAAGCGTCATCATGTACGGAACAGCGTCAATATCAACTTGTTGGAATATGTTGCTAGCTAGCTTGGCCATGTACCCGACTTCAATTGAAACGTTCCTGGATACCTGGCGCTGAATGGTGAGATCGAAACTATTCACTTTCTCAGGCTTGTAGTCCGGATCGAGCACCGTCGAGTCTCCCGCCACGGCGTTAAGTACGCCATTTTGGACCACGCCAGGTAAGAAGGGTTGCGGTAGAGTCTGGGTTGGATTTGACAGTGGCGCCGACAGACCATCAGGACCAATGCGAAAGACATTGGTCAAGTTGTTGCTGGTACCACAGTTTCCATTACTGAGTGTGAAACTACATGTAACCGGTTGAAGTAATCCTGGGCCGAGTAGTGGAACCAGTACCTGGTTGACACCGTTGAGGCGTCCGAAAGAGCGTCCGTAACCACCGCGAAATACGGTCTTGCCGTCGCCAAACATCTTTCCGAGGAAACCTGAACGGAAATTCGGATTCCAGGCCACCGAAAATCGGGGACTGACACCGCCATAGAACGGGCTATATGGATACTTCATGTGAAGGTTCTGTGTGGTTTCGAATCCAAGGATCGGCGCGTACGCCTTGCCGGCCAGAGCAGCCTCTTTGCGTTGAGCAAGGAAGGAGTCTGTATGGACCAAACTACCATCCGGGAACACCAGCTCAACCTGAGCTCCATTCTTTTCAACCGGCGGCGTCTCGTAGATGTAGCTAAGGCCAAAGTTAAGGGTTACCGATGGTTTTATCCGCCAGGTATCCGCGAAGTAACCACTGTAATACTTGATAGTGCTCTGCTCCACGGCCTCGGTACCAATGGGTTGAATTCGAAGGTCGGTACCTGTGCGTGTGTAGATCACCTGACTTAGACCGACCAGACCAAAAACCGAAGATGCCAGGTTTGCATACAAACTGGTTTGGCCGGCTGCTGACACGGCCGAAGGAACAAATCCGGTGAAGGAGATCTGATTGCTGGCGATCTGATAGACGACCTGATTGTTAATGGTACTGCCATTGTCAGTGCGGGTGTGGTAATTGAAATTCTTCTGGAATTGCCCGCCGAACTGGAACAAGTGGTTGCCCTTCACCCAGGTGATATCGTCTCGGATCATCTTGTCCTGACCATCCCAAACGCGCTGCCGAGTGCTCTGATTATTCACGTTGTAGGGAATCAACGCATTGACACTTTCAGCAGTTGATGCGGTGCCGGCGGGAGCGATCTCGAGCGCGCCACCGAGGCCGGGAAGTTGTGGTGGATCGTTTGCTGTCGCCCACTGCCACCAGTTGTAAAGGTAGCTCAAGCGCACATCGTTGGTAATATTTGATCTAAAGTTGCTGGTAAGTCCGACTACCCAGAGCTCGCCAAGCTGAGGTCTTTCGGCAGTAGATGCGTACTGGCCGAACGTCGTGCCAGGAAGTGCTCCTCCGACATCCACTTGAACATTTGGAATGTTCAATAATTTAAAGGCCCGAAATGAAGTAAAGAAGCGGTGCTTGGAACCAAAGTCGTGATCGATTCGGCCGACATAGTTATCTGAGGTAAGGGGCAATCGAATCGTGGAAAGATATCCCTGAGTATTGAATTGGTCGCCTGCGCTTGGACCGGGATCGTTCGGCACTGGCAAGAACTTCGTCCAGAGCTGACTGATCGTCGAACTCATCCCAATGTTTCGTGGGTCCAGCGTGGCGCCTGCGTTGCCACCACAAACTGAACCGTACGCGGCCAGGGTGCAAGTCCGAGTGCCAGAGTTGGACAGACTTGTTACAGCGCTGTTTCCAACAACGACGGTAACCGGAAAGGGATTGAGATTGTAGGGTATGTAGTTTCCAGTGGTATCAGGAACCTGAATTACTCCCGCGCGCATAGCGGGTGTTGGATACGCTCTTTCGAATGTTCCGGTACCTGGAAAACGGAACCCTTCGTAATTAAAGAAGAAGTATGTCTTACTGCCGAGCACCTTATAATTGGTAATTGGGCCGCTCAGACTAAAACCAAAACGACTGCGGTGGTTGGGGATTATCGGTGTGAACGGCATTACGCAGTTGTTGTCACCTGACGATAATGTCGTTTCAGCGCTGCAAGGTTTTCCTGCTGGGAATTCTTTCGAAATCGGCGGAAGCCCCTTGTTGAATACCGTGTGGTTGTTCACCCAGGAGTTAGCGGCACCATGGTTTGTCGCATAGTAGTACCCGTACCCTGAACCATGCCATTGATCGCCCCCGCGCCTGGTTACCATCTGCACCTGCGCGCCGCTCGAGCTGTTAAAGTCAGCGGTTTGACCGAATGTACTGACCTTAAATTCTTCTACGCTCTCAATGGGCGTAGCAACCACACCGGAGGCCATCGCACTCGTTTGATTTCCTCCCGTACCGGTGAAATTCTGGAGATAGCCGATGGTGTTGCCTGCCATATCGTCGGTATTGTTGCCGCCGTCTATGGTGAAGGTGTTTTGATCCATGTAACTGCCGGCGATATCACCTCGCGGTGTAACTCCTGGTGCGAGTCCCAGGAGTGATGTTGCATCGCGACCGAGATTCGGTAACAGCTCAAGCTGTTTTAGATCGATCGTGTTCCCTACTGTCGCATTGGCCGTTTGCAACTCAGAACCCAAAGGAGACGTGGTTACGACTACCGTTTCCGAAAGTGAACCCACCTCAAGCGTGACGTTTACAGTCAGGACGTTGCCTATACTCACCTTCTGTTGCGCAAGCTTTGCGACTTTGAAGCCTGACTTGCTCACTGTCAGGTCATATAGTCCAGGCGATACCACCGGAAAGGTGTAGCGCCCGGAATCGTTAGTTTGAGTTGTCTGGGTACTTTTTGTGGCGATATCGACCAGTGTCACGTCCGCTCCAGCGACAGAGGCGGCCTGGGAGTCGGTGACCAAGCCGGAAACGCTTCCTGACGATGCCGTTTGGGCGGAGGCGTTTGACGCGCAGAGCCCCAGCAGCATCCCGACGCAAATGATTAAAAAGAGTGGTGAAAACCTGGTTCGGATGGTGACTCTCATTTATGATTCTCCTTCACTTTTGCTTGAGTTTGGAGGGGTAGCGAGCACAAACAGCGCTCGCGGAAATTTGTTGCCAGGCGAATTCCGGGAACAAGGAATTCGGCTTCAGTTGCTCGGTCGATCTTTATTGCAGTCCGACTCTTATCAACGAAAACAGTATTAGTGCTGAAAAAGGTGAGTACCTAACAGCAGCAGGAAAGAAGAAGGGATGATTCGCTCAGCGACGGGCTTCGCCGGTTGAAAGACCGGTCATCTGCCACTGCTGCAAAGTATGCGTGCAGTATATTCCGTTGGTAGCTGCCGTCAAGGAATTTCTACAAAAAATCGTATGTGAAGGCATTTTTTTGTACAGCGGCAGAACGGTACTTCGTGGCATTGAGCGAATTGTGCGGGTAAGTTCAGAAACGATTAGAAGGCAAAAGGCGCGTAAACAGCCAAGCGTCAGCGCCAAAGGCGCGCAATATGAAAGCCAGGGGCAAGCGCCGAACAACGTGAGGCGCGTCGCCCCTGGTAAAGAGCGAATGGCGGTGAAGCTCTGAAAGAGCGGAATAATTTGCGGTTGATATTTCGCACTTTCAGTGCTCTCTTCAAAATTATTCCTGCTAACCAGGGGCGACGGCGTTCCGCTGCGCTTCACGCTTGCCCCTGGCTTTAATATTGCGCGCCTTTGGCGCTGGCATTAGCGACTTTTCGTGCCAAGTCGGGTCTGCGGTTCAAATCTGCACGCGCTGAAATGTGCAGGGGGGCTATTCCTCGGCCGGTGGTTGCCAAAGTTCAATCTTGTTGCCTTCAGGATCTATGACCCACCCGAATTTCCCGTACTCTGAGTCATCTGTTTTCTCAACCACTTCGCAGCCTTCATCGCGGAGCGCTTGAAGAAGCGCTGCCAAGTCGTCCACGCGATAGTTGACCATGAAGGACTTACTTGGAGCCAAATTGTTGGCACCAACTGGACTAACGGACCAGACCGTAGTTGCCTTGCTGCCGTCGGCGTCAGTCCAGTCAAAGGTTGCCATGCCTTGATTACCCCAGTGTTGTACGTCAATGCCAAGGTGAGTCTTGTACCAGTCACCGAGTGCCTTCGGATCCTTCGCGCTGAAGAATATGCCACCAATCCCCGTTACTCTCTTCATCTGCTCCTCCGATTTTTAAGTCCGCTATTCGGCCGCATTAATCCACGCTCGCGCAAAAAAGTAAAGAACAATTTTCTCAAAGACGCTGCGAAGACGCTGCGGAGACGCGGATGCAGTCCGACGTGATTATGCTGCCGCAACATCGATTGAAAATTGGACGTGGTTACACTCGCCGCCAGCGATGAGACGCGCGTCAGAGCCCCCATCTGTAAAACGATTCTCGTTGTTATGCGGCCGAAACCAAGCGGCTTGAAACCGAATCCACCTGAGTGGTCGGATCAAGATGCGTCGGCGGAATTTCACGTTCACTCATTTATCGTTAAGGTCTGGCTCGAAGAGGAAGCCACCAAAGACAGCCGCGCAATCTGGCATGGGCATATCACGCATGTCCCTAGCAGCAAAAAGCAATATCTGAAAAATCTCGACGAGATCGCACTCTTCATACAGCCCTATTTGGAAGCAATGGGCATCCGTTTTGGCCTGAGTGAGCGAATAAGAAGATGTCTAAGCCGCTTTGCACGAAAGTCATAAAGCATCTGGTTGCCCCTAACTAATTGCAGCGCGCGAAATCGAGTGTTGCCAATGTCAGCGATCAACTCACTTTCGGCTCCAAGGGTCACAGCGAACGGGCCACTGACAAGACTGCGAAAACACATCTTCGGAATCTCATTCGAAGAAGTAACTTTCGCCCGCCGCGGCTTTAATGACAGCGGGCGTGCTGCAAGGGAGCGACTGGAACACATCGGGCGAAGTTTTTTGCAAGGCTACCACGCAGCGCTTTGTGACGAAGCTCCTGAAGTGCTTGCTTACAAACTGGAGGCAGTCGGCCATGAATCCTGCGGGTTTGCGTACGAGGGGGCAGCGATGGGCCTCACCTTGTTGGATCAGCTATCGCTTTGGAAACGTGGGCGGCTATTAACCTTTCTGAACGGCGTGGGATCCAGACACACATATATGATTCACGTCGGAGTTGGTTGGGCCATCGCCCGCATTCCCTGGCTGCGTCGCAATTTCCACCATGCGATAGCTCATCTGGATCCGCTGCTTCGTTGGTTGGCGGCAGACGGAAACGGCTTCAGCGATTTTTACTTCAAGTTCCACTACTTTCTGCGTAACCCGGAACGTCTTAATCGACCGCAGGGATACGCCCGACACGCCTATGCGCAAGGTGTCGGACGAAGTCTTTGGTTCGTAACGGGTGCAAAGGCTGAACTGATCTCTCAGTCCATTTCTCGGCTACCTCGATCGCTTCATGGTGACTTGTGGAGCGGGGTGGGCCTCGCATGCGCGATGGCAGGAGGATCTGATCGCGCTGAGATTGAACTGATCAGGTCATTGGCTGGAGATTACCGATCCGCATTAGCACAGGGCGCAGCCTTCGCCGCGAAGACGCGCCAACGGGCCAACAACACTACCGACCACACCGAAACAGCTTGTCAGATCCTCTGCGGACTCAACGCCGATGCGGCCGCAGAGGTCACTGACGCCATGCTTCAGCATCTTCCCGACGACAGAGAAGTGCCCGCATACGAAATTTGGCGGCAGCGAATTCAATCTCAATTACCCAGGAGCTAGTTGGGTCATGAAACCGGTGACACAGTTTGTGCGCAAGCACATCGCCCGTCTGGTGGCCGTGATAATCGTGGTTGCATTTTACCTGTTGGCCCAGCAGCCGAGCCTCTCCACCGCAGAGCGCAATGCCCTGGCCTCTAACTTCCGCTTTCACCGGTCATCCTTGTACGAGGTGCCGACCTCATCTTACCGATCCCATCGAGTGGTCAACCCGAGCCTGGAACGCATCGCTTCCTGGGTGTCAGCAACAGGTGCTTCTGTCGCACTAAATGATCTCGACGGTGATGGTCTCTCAAACGATTTGTGCACGGTCGATCCTCGAACTGATCGCGTGACCGTGGCTCCCGCGCCAGGCGCACCAATGCGATACCAACCTTTTGTGCTCGACGCCGGCGGATTGTTTGACGCGACCGTGATGGCGCCGATGGGCTGTTTGCCAGGCGACGTTAACGAAGATGGATTGATGGACATAGTCGTGACTTATTGGGGCCGTACGCCGATTGTCTTTCTCGCTAAAAAAAGGGACGGAAAAATCAGGCTGGCGCTTTCAAACGACAGCTACAAACCGCAGGAGATCATTCCGGGTGGCGAGAGATGGTTCACCGGTGCGGCGACATTGGCTGATCTCGATGGTGACGGTCATTTGGACATTGTAATCGGCAATTACTATAAGGACGGCGCTCGCATCCTCGACGCTCACGACCAAACCAGACAGGAAATGCAGCATTCAATGTCGCGCGCTTACAACGCCGGTCAAAGTCGGTTGCTGCTTTGGCAAAACGCCACTGCCGGAAACGAGCCTTCGGTCCAATTCAAGGAAGTTAAAGATTACGTGGAAGGATCTCCGGAACAGAAGGAGATGATCACGCATGGTTGGACCCTGGCAGTCGGCGCAGCGGATCTGGATGGAGACCTGCTTCCCGAACTCTACTTTGCGAATGATTTCGGACCGGATCGGTTACTGCACAACCGGTCGCATCCCGGTGACCTGCGTTTTGCCGCACTCGATGGTACGAAGACACTGACTACTCCGAATTCAAAAGTTGTGGGCCGGGATAGCTTCAAAGGCATGGGCGTAGATTTTGCCGATCTTAACGGTGATGGAATCCCGGATATCCTGGTGTCAAACATCGCGGATTCGTTCGCGCTGGAAGAAAGTAATCTGGTCTTTCTCAGCACGGGCGCGACGCAGCGGATGAAGACCGGAGCGGCCCCTTACATTGACCGTAGCGAAGCGCTTGGGTTGTCGCGGAGCGGCTGGGGCTGGGACATCAAAGTCGCAGACTTTAACAACGACGGCATTTCAGAGGTACTGCAAGCCACGGGATTTATAAAAGGAGAGAAAAATCGTTGGCCGGAGTTGCAGGAATTGGCCACCGGGAATGATCAGTTACTCAGCAACCCAAATAATTGGCCGCGATTTCAACCGGGCGATGGCCTCAGCAGCCAGGATCATAACCCCTTCTTCGTCCGCGCGGCGGACGGCCGGTTCTATGACCTCGCCGCTGAGCTGGGGCTCGATCAGGATCAAGTCAGCAGAGGAATCGCGGTAGCTGATGTTAACGGCGACGGCTTATTGGATTATGCCGTAGCCAATCAATGGGGTGAGTCGTTCTTTTACCTCAATGAAAGTCCTCACCAGGGAGCATTTCTCGGAATCCGCCTCCGCCTCGCACTTGATAATTCGTCGCTCGCGCCAACCAGAGTTTGCAGCGTCCGCCAGGGATTGGACTTGCCCAGCCGGAGCGCCGTTGGCGCGCTGGTAAAGACCCGGTTGCCGGATGGCCGGTGGCTGGTGACTCAGGTCGACGGCGGCAATGGTCATTCCGGTAAGCGAAGCTCTGACGTTCACTTTGGACTCGGCTCTGCATCGCCCGGCGTTCCACTTCCAGTCGAGATCGCCTGGCGAAACGGGAGGGGCGCCGTGCAGCGGCAAACATTTCAACTAACACCGGGTTGGCACACAGTGATACTCGGTCAGCCAGAGAGGATTAGCAATGAATGCCAACCAATGGAATGACGCTGTTCGTTTAGGTGGACTGCGGCGGTTTGCGATCGCGATCACGATTCTGAACATCCTGGGACACACGGTCCTCGGGTTCGAGCAGTCGTGGGCACAACCATTGGTGGCTTTGGCTACTGCTTACAGTCTGGAACTGATATTTGAATCGCTGAAAGCGTGGAGCAGCGGCCGAAAGCCGGCCTTTGCCGGCGGCCTGAGGAACTTTGTTGACTGTCTGCTTCCTGCGCACATCTCAGCGCTCGCAGTCGGCATGCTGATCTATGCGAATGACCGCTTGTGGGTGGTGGCGTTCGCGGTGTCAGTCGCAATCACCTCAAAAACTCTTTTTGTTGCGCCGGTGGCCGGTAAGTACCGCCACTTTTTCAATCCTTCGAACTTTGGCATTACCGTCACGCTTTTGCTTTTCACCTGGGTCGGCATTTCGCCGCCTTACCAGTTTACAGAGAACCTGGATCGAATTGGCGATTGGCTCTTGCCCGCGATCATCGTCGTTACCGGCAGCTTTCTGAATACTCGCTTCACGCGACGCCTGCCGTTGATCACGGCATGGCTTATTGGATTCGCAGCCCAGGCTGCGATTCGCAGTGTGATCTTCGAGACGCCGTTAGTCGCCGGGTTGCTGCCGATGACGGGTTTGCCGTTTGTCCTTTACAGCTTCTACATGGTGACCGACCCGGCTACAACCCCGTTTCGAACGCGAGGTCAAATCTTTTTTGGCGCGGGCGTCGCGGCAGTCTATGGCGTCTTATTAATAGGGCACGTTGTCTTCGGTCTCTTCTTTTCTTTGACTATCGTTTGCACCCTGCGAGCGGTACACCTCTACGCTCTTGCATGGACCACTTCCAGAAGTCGCATCAAGCAGGCAACGCTTCATTCGCCGACGGTTGTAACGGAGGCTTAAGTAATGGTGTCAGGGATTGCGATTGTCGGTATAGGCTGCCGGTTTCCGGACGCGCGCTCGCCACAGGAGTTGTGGGAAAACGCGTTGTCACAGCGCCGCGCTTTCCGATCGATACCACCTGAGCGTTTGCGTCTCGCCGATTATCTGTCACTTCAACGAGAGACTCCCGATAGTACCTACTCCTCGCAGGCTGCGGTGATCGAGGGATATCAGTTTGATCGCGTAGCTTTTTCTGTAGCGGGCGATACTTTTCGCGCGGCGGACATGACGCATTGGCTCGCACTCGACGTCGCTGGCCAGGCGTTGAAGGACGCCGGCTTTGAAAATGGCATCGGGTTACCACGCGAGACTACCGGAGTATTTCTTGGCAACACACTGACTGGTGAATTCTCGCGCGCCAATGTCATGCGTTTGCGCTGGCCGTATGTGCGGCGG
>DASUYO010000144.1:0-10794 GCA_036377375.1 Pyrinomonadaceae bacterium | reverse complement strand
TTGAAGAATCTTCGTTCGGAGCCGCGGTTCATTGAATTGTCGAAGAGCCTTGGTTTGGATTGAACAAGTCAGGAAGGGCGGCTTGCCCCCGCACTCCCCACAGCGGGGGCAAGCCCCTCTTCCTGACTTGTTCAGTTGATGGGATTAGTTATGAATCTTTCAAGACGAAAATTTATTGCGAACACAGTAAAGACGGGTGCGGCGATCGCGATCTTGCGTTCGGTGGTTCCCGCAAACAGTTTGATGCAGGCTGCTGCGGTGCAGCCGGTATTTGCGCGGCTCGATGAATTCATAGTGCGTCACATGCGCGAAACGGGCGCGCCGGGCCTGACCCTGGCGCTTGCGAATCGTGACGGATTGATCCGAGTTTCCACTTATGGTTATGCGGATACGAAAGCTGGTCTGCGTGTCGTGCCGGAAACGATGTTTGAGATCGGCTCGATCTCCAAATCGTTTGTTGCTTTGACTCTCCTGCAATTGCGTGACGAAGGCAAACTCGATCTCAACAAACCGATTGTTGAATACCTGCCGTGGCTGAAGATCAATTCGAAGTTTCAGGCGATTACAACGCATCACATTCTCAGTCACACCGCAGGATTGCCGGGCGCGCCGCTTCTGCTCGACGCCTTGCTCGGTGAGCTCTGGACCGCATACGAACCCGGCAAACATTTTCTTTATTCAAACACAGGCTACAACATTCTCGGATTTCTTATTGAAGCAATCGATAAACGACCGTTCGCGGAGGCGATGCGCACGCGAATGTTGACACCACTGGGAATGACTGCCAGCGCGCCGATCATTACCAACGATCTGCGCAAACTGATGGCAATCGGCTACGAGCCGCTCGTGGAAGGAAAGCCGTTTCCGCTGCATGGCTCACTCGGTGAAGCACAATGGTTCGAAGTCGACATTGCGGCCGGGAGTGTCGCTTCAACACCATCGGATATGGCGAAGTACATGCGCATGCTGATCAATCACGGTGCATTACCGAAGGGTCGCCTGATTTCAGAAGAAAGCTTCGCGTTGTTTACCAAACCGGCGATTGATTCGCCGTTTCGTGGCGAGCCAGCGTCCTATGGTTACGGACTTTGGATAAGTGATATCGAAGGTCACAAACGTTTGCGTCACACTGGTGGTATGGTTGCCTTCAGCTCATCGATTGATGTGGATTTGACCGGAGGCATTGGTGCGTTTGCGTCTGTGAATGCGAATCTGCGCGGGTATCGACCAGTTGTAGTGACGAAATACGCAGTCGAGCTATTCAATGCGTCTGTGTCAGGGAAGCCGCTTCCCGCGCCACCCGTGCCGCCAGCATCACCTGACGAAGTGAAGAATGCTGCTGACTACGCGGGAACTTACACTTCACTCGACGGTAAGAAACTCGAGCTCACAGCAGAAGGCGACAGGCTCATTCTCCTTCATGGTAATCGCAGAGTTGCACTCGAGCGCGCCGGCACCGATCGCTTTATCGTGAAGCACCCTGATTTCGAAACGTACCTGCTTGGGTTCGTGCGCGAGAACCAGCAGGTTACACAGGCGTTCCACGGAGCGAACTGGTATTTGGGTGCGAGATACACGGGTCCGAAGACTTTTGACACCCGGAAAGATTGGGAAGGTTTCGCTGGTCACTACTATAACGACAGTCCATGGTACGGTGACATGCGCGTCGTGCTGCGCAAAGGTCAGCTCTTCCTCGACGGCGATCAACCACTCGTTCCGCGGGGTGATGGTAAGTTTGGGATTGGCGACCCGGAAGGGCCTGATTGGATCAGTTTCGAGTCGATCGTGGATGGACGCGCGATGCGGCTGAATTACTCGGGCATTATCCACCGCCGCATCTTCACACCGTGATAATCCGTGTAATCCGTGGCTACATCAATAGTGATTCAACTCTGTGCGCGTGCACCATCTCCTCACACGGCGACCACGCGAAAACAGTGAACTTTCCATCCTGCGATGCCACCAACGCCAAAGCATCACGCTGATCATAAACAAACTGCGCGGCCGAAAGATGACGCGTACCGCCATGCTCTGTCGGTTGGACCACAATCGGGAGATTCCCCACGATCGGCTCAGTAATCACCCACTTATCAACCGGCGGACTTCCTTCCTGTCGTCGAATCTTTGCTCCGAACGCCAGCACTTCATACTGATCGTTAATGACTGTTGCGCCGTCAACTGCCGTCAAGCCGCCGATCGAATCTACAGCTCTGCGAACAGCGCTTTCCCACCGACGTTGGTCTTCTTCAGGCACTTCCTGACGCGTCAGCTCAGAAAGCCGTGAATATGCAGGCGTGATCGAATAAAGAATTGGCTGTGCGATCGAATCGCGCCAGCGCTCATTGCCGGTGGGCACGACCAGTAAAATTCCTCCGTGTCCCTGAGCGCGCATTGAAGCACTCAATTGGACCAGAACGTTAAGCGAATGGTGTGGTCCATTCGTGACGGCGGCGGTGAAAGCCAGCAAAGCTCTGAGCAGCGATGGGCAGTCAGGGAGGCTTGTACCTTTCTCGTCTATGACTTTGACCTGTTCGCCTTTGAGAACTGCGACGTTCGCATATTTTCCAAGTCCATCAAGACGACGATGCTTGATGACCAGCAACGCCGGCTCGATGTCTTCCAGTACAAAACAGAAACTCGGAATTGTTCGCGTTGTTCCCCAGACCTTGAGCTCGTCTCCGTAATTCCAAACGCCGAGATGGATCTCGGGACGTTCAACGGCCGGCGCGAGTTTAGTGAGCACGCCTGCGTTCAATGGCAGCGCATGTTCAAACATCATCGGTTGTCCCGCTTGTTCGGGAGGAAGATAGGCCAAAGAGATTTTGGGAAAACGACCTTCTTCGGGTCTAAAGCTGGCCCAGAAAGTTGCATTGATTATTGCGGCGATACATTGCGCGCTAGGTTGGGGCGCCAAATCATCTTCACCCTTCCTGCGTGCCTCTTCGAGGTTGCGCGCGAAGTGCGCCTCGACGATTGGCGCAACTGTCGTAGCCGCTCGATACGTTGGGTCAGTGCTCATATGCTATTTGCCAGTGAACAGTGTGTTCTCATCGACAAAGCAAAGCCCGTTGCCCCACGGGTCGTACGCGTAAAACGATCGCTCACCCCAGGGACGCTTCACAATCTCGCCGGCGCTCGCGCCGTGCACCTCTTCAGTGGATAGGCATTGCAACTCGCGAGCTCGTTCGTGAAATGCTTCGAGATCGTTCAGAGAGAAATAGATGTAATCGGGCAGCGGCTTGGGTTTGAGACCGGGAATGTTCTCGCCGTTCACGTCGACGAAAGCCAGAATCACTGGACCACAATCGATGTAATGCCGCGACCCGCGTGGAATTCGGCGACCGCGATCTCCGAGCAGCTTGCCGTAGAATTCTTCAGCCTGATCGAGATTGTCCACTTGCAGAATGATCCGGTAGAGTGTTGGCGCCATGCGAGTCCCTTTCGACTGGTGTATGTGGCACAGATTAGCGCACAAATGATTTTAAATAAAACTTTGCGCTTTTGGTGCCTTGTTGTGGCTAATATTAAGGAGGGTGTGATGGAACCAACGATGTCTGCACAAATACCTGTCAAGCGTTTTAAGAAGGCGCTCCTGGCATGTCTCGAAGAAACATTTTCGGAAGTCCGCGGGATTTATCTCGATAAGGGCACAACATTGTACGAAACGCTCGACGGCGTCTCGGCCGAGGAAGCGTCACAGGCAATCTCTCCCAAATCTGCAACCATTGCTGCGCAAGTCGAACACATTCGCTTCTATCTCGATGTCCTGGACGACTACATGCGCACCGGTGAAGACAAGACAAAAAATTGGCGCGAGATCTGGGAAACAGTTCATGCGGTGACGCCGGAGCAATGGGAAGAAATCAAACGCCGCTTGCGGCAGAGTCACGAGCGCGTGATGTCGACGATCAACTCTTTCGAGACTTGGGACGGCAAATACGACATCGCGGGCGCGTTGTCGATACTCGTGCACACTGCTTATCACCTCGGTGGAATTCGTCAGGCGCTGGGAGCCATCAGGGCAAACGCTTAGATCGTATGGACCAGCAGACCTACGCACTGGCAGAGACAATCTGGGATTACCATTTGATAAAGCACCAGGTCGCGAAGGCAGACGCGATTCTGGTGCTTTGCAGTCATGACGAGCGCATCGCCGAACGAGGCGCACAATTGTTTCTGGAGGGTTGGGCGCCGCTAATCATCTTCGCCGGCGGCCGCGGAGCTATTACGCAAACACTTTGGAACGAACCGGAAGCGGAGCGATTCGCTCGCATCGCGGTAAGCTTGAATGTGCCTCGTGAAAGCATTCTGGTTGAAAGCGAATCGACAAATACGGGCGAGAACATCGCATTCACCAAAAGATTGTTAGCTGAGCGAGGTCTCGATCCACACACGTTTCTCGTCGTGCAGAAGCCCTACATGGAGCGGCGCGCGTATGCGACCTTTCGCAAGCTCTGGCCCGAGAAAGAAGTGATTGTGACTTCGCCTCAGGTGTCATTTCGCGATTATCTTGCCGAGTACGCCAACCGCACCCTCTCACATGCCGACGTCGTCAGCATAATGGTCGGCGATCTGCAAAGAATCAAACTCTATCCCGCACGCGGCTTTCAGATCGCGCAGGACATCCCCGCCGAAGTATGGAACGCCTTCGAAGCCCTGGTCCGTGCCGGATACGACAAGTATTTAATCCCTGACTAAAAATATTTTGCCGCAAAAAAGCACAAAAGGCACAAAAATACAGAAACCCTTTTTGTGCATTTTGTGCCTTTTTGTGGCAAAGCAGTTAATTCACGAAGCGGCGGAGCTGGACGCTGATCGCGAAGCCGATGGCGATGAAGGTGGCGATGAGGGAGGCGAGGCCAGCGCTCATTAAGGGTAAGGGGACACCGATCACCGGTGAAATACCGAGCGCCATACCGATGTTGATGAAGATCTGAAAGGTGAGTCCACCAACGACCGCCATGATGAACAGCATGCCCATTCGATCGGCGGACCGGCGCGCACCTGTCATCAGTCGCGACAGTAAAACGACATACGCCAACAGCACCAGCACGCACCCGATAAAGCCGGTGTTTTCTGCCGTGACCGCGTAAATAAAATCGGTATGTGGCTCAGGCAGAAACTTCAAACCGCTCTGTGAGTATTCGGCAGACGAGCGCGAACCGAAGAGACCGCCTTCACCAACCGTCAGAATTGATTGCCACGTGTGATAACCAATACCCCGCTTGTCGGCGTTTTCGGGATCGAGAATCACGTTTATCCGTTCCTGCTGGTAAGCCTTCACTGCACCCGTTTTAACACCCATCACGTAAGCCGCAGGAATCAGAGCCACCGCCAGTAACGCGCTCGCAACCACCAGTCGTAATCTAATCGCAGATAAAAACAGCACGACCGCGAGGATGGGAAGATAAGTGAGTACGGACCCGACATCCGGCTCGAGCAGGATCAACGCGATCGGCAGCGCCAGAATTAGTCCACCGACGATCATCTCTTTGATCGTGAGAACTTGTACGCGGTTCTTGCCGAAGTAGCGCGCGAGCATCATCGCTGTCGTTACCTTCACAAACTCTGACGGTTGAAACTGGCCGATGCCCGGCACTTTCAGCCAGCAGCGCTGCCCGTTGATCTTCAAGCCGATACCGGGCACGAGCACGACCACCAGCAGCACCAGACCGAAGACATAAAATACCGGAGCGTAATTCAGTAGTTTCCTGTAATCGGTGAAGGCGATCGCGAGCATGACGATCAGACCGAGTGCGAGGCCGATTAGTTGCTTGACCCAATACGTTTCAGCCGGCTGCGCATTGCGGATCTGGACCGTGCCAAACAGCACGATGCCAATGGCCAGTAAAGCCACGATCCAATCGAAGTCACGCCAACTGCGTTTGTGAATTATCGCGACCATTCAGTTATTGCCGGCTGCGAGTTGCCGGTTGCCGATTCACGTGCTCGTTGTTTACAGCCGTTTGTTGCGCGGCCACTTTTGCCACGGGCGCGACAGGCGCCGGTTCCTTCTTTGCGATCTGTCTCCCTCCCGGCGGATCTTCGTGCCTCGTCTTGCGATAGTAGACGTCGTAAACACCGCGAACGGCAGGCGCTGCATTTGCTCCTCCGAAGCCGGAATTTTCGATTAGCGCGACCATCGCGATTTCCGGTTTGTAAGCCGGAGCGTACGAGACGAACCATGCGTGGTCCTTGTTCTTGCCGGTGTCTTTTCCAAGTCCGACCACCTGCGCCGTACCGGTTTTGCCTGCGATATCGAATCCGGCCATCTGAATTGCTGCGCCGGTGCCGCCTGCGTTTACTACCCTCCACATACCTTCAACGACGGTGTGATCGATCTCTTCCGGAATGTGAACCACTTTAGGATTTGGACGCGACTGATCCAGCGGCTTGAACGTTACCGGACCCTGGTAGTCTGCTGAACCGGGAGTTCCGATAGCTCTCACTTCCTTGAGCAGATGTGGAATGTAGAGCTTGCCATGCTCGCTGACACCCGCAACTGTTCGCAGCAGCGCAATGGGAGTGATGATGTCGTAGACCTGTCCGAACGATGCGTAAACAGTATCGATGTCGCGCCACTCGGGATCGCGCGGCTGCATCCTGCGTTTGAACTCGCGCGAAGGTGTCCAGCTCACTACTTCATTCGGCAGGTCGATGCCAGTGCGCTTGTTGAGATCAAACTCATCGACCATCTCGACGATCCCGTCGATCCCCATTTTTAGACCAAGGCGATAGAAATAGCCGTCACATGAATGCGTGATCGCTTCCTTGATGTCCGGTGTACCGTGATTTCCCATGCAACGCGTGAATTTGTTGCCAACCTGGATACCGCCGCCGCAAACGAGCTTGGAGTGCTCGAGTGTGATGGCACCCTGCTGCAATCCTGCAACAGACATGGGAATCTTCCACGTCGATCCAGGTGGGTAGCGACTCTGAATCGCACGGTTAAGCAGAGGCGTTTCCGGATCGTTCAAGAGCTTTGCGTACTCGGCGCGTCCTTCTTTGGTCGTGATTCGTTGTGAAAAGAGATTCGGATCGAAACTCGGAGCCGAAGCCAGCGCCAGGATTTCACCGTTATTCGGATCCATTGAGATGATCACTCCACGTTTAGTCGCGGAGTTCTGCAATTGCTCTTCGGCGGCGTTTTGAAGATCCAGATCGATCGTGGTGACGAGGTCGCGACCGGGAGTGGGCGGAACAGTCTCGAGCTCATCCTGAATACGTCCACGACTATCAACCACCACTTCGCGATAGCCGTCTTTGCCGCGCAGATAATCGTCGTAGATCTGCTCGATGCCACTCAGACCGATAATGTCGCCGGGTTTGAGTCCTTTATCTTTATAAACCTGCTGTTTGAGCTGTTCGGGACTGATTTCACCGACGTATCCGAGCACGTGCGCGAGTGATCCGTTCGCGGGGTAACGTCGCTGTGGCTGTTGCTCGACGCGCAGCTCAGGGAACTCGAGATTGTGTGCCTCAACCCACGCGATGTCGCCGGGAGTCGCACCCTGCTTCACTTGAATCGACTCAAATGCCGGCATCGTTTTCACGAGCTCGAAATAGTCGCGCAGGATGTCTTTGTCGAGATTGAGGCCTTCGGCGAGCGGCTCGATGAGTGAAGTCAGATCCTTACCTTTAACGTCCTCGCGCGAGAGGATTACGTTGTATATCGGGCGCGAATCGACGATGACGCGGCCCTCGCGATCGAAGATGACGCCGCGAGGTGCCGGAATCGGCAAGCGGCGGCGCCGCTGGTTCTCGGCGATCTCGGCGTAACGCTCACCTCTAACGACCTGCAAGACGTACAGCCGAACGCTGAGCAGCCCGAGCAGGAGGATAACGAGCCCCTGAATAAACCGCAGGCGGCCACGCAGGTTTTGAGATGAGTCTTCGAATTTCATTGTTTCGCTTTGATGCCACAAAAAGGCACAAAAAGCACTTTTGTGATTTTGTGGTTATCTCCTCCTTAGTGGCCCGGTTGAGCGTCGCGCAACCCGGCGGCGAGTTGCGAATTGGCGCCGTTGCGCCGACCTCTCTGCGACCACTGCGTCCAACATGTACATCGCCATTGTACCGACAATCGTCGTGGCAATTAATCTATACGACACTGTTTGCATCCAAGGTACGACCGGTGGATAGTTCAACACCTTATGCCAGAAGACGTATATTCCCGAATCGAGCAGCGAAGCGGCTGCGAGCACCGGAATCCTCAACAACGGATTTTCAAGATTTACGCGCGTCGCACTAAAATAGATTACATACGCCGTCAGAGTCTTGGAAAAACCACCCGCACCCACCAAGCCTCCGCTGGCAGCATCGATGATCAATCCCGCGACCGTGCCGACGAGCAATGCCTGCCAGGCGTCGCGCTGCAACGCGATGTAAACAACAACAACGAGGGGAAAGTCGATATAGGAGAGCGGTTGCCAGGCTTCGCGCAGCGAGAGCTGAAGCAGGATTGATACTAACAGAACTACGGCGATCTTAACTTGCGACATAGAAGAATTGCCAATTGGCAATCGAGACTAACCTCATCTTCTGACTCTCTCTGGATTTTGCGGGGTTTGCTCGGGCACAGAACGGGGCGGGGGGTGATAGAGAAGCACTGCGACTTCTTCAAGGTGGTCGAGCTGTGCGCCGGGTTGAATGAGAATTTGATGGGCCTGCGTCGCGGTTCCATGCTTAACTTCGACCACGCGGCCCACGTTCAGGCCAGACGGATAGATTCCATCCTGACCGGTAGTCATTACATAGTCGCCAACTTCTACTTTTTCGAGACCAGAGACGTAACGCATCTCGATTACTCCAACACCGAGATCCGCACGTCCACGCACTGAACCCAATGCGCCTGACTGTCCGAGTTGGCCCACGACAGCTCCGGCGCCCGCCTTTTCATCCGTGATCAGCATTACCTGCGACGCCCATGGAGTGACGGTAATGATGCGTCCAACGATTCCGCCGGGTGTAACCACAGGCATGTTGAGCTCGACGCCCGAGGTGCTGCCGCGGTTGATCGTGATCGTGTTGAACCAGACTGACGGGTCACGCGCGATAACGCGAGCCGGAATATTCTTGATGTTGGTTTGGTCTTTGAGATTCAGCAGCGCCTTGAGGCGATCGTTTTCTGCGGCTGCCTGTTGCGCCGTGTGAAGCTCGGTTTCAACCTGCGCCAGTCGGTCCTTTAGTTGTTCATTCTCCCTGGCGGTACTGCGGAAATTCCAGATCTGCTGAAAGAAGCCGGAGGTTGCGCCCGAGGCTTTTGAGGACACGTTTTGCAGTGGAGAGGCAAAGGTCTGCGTCCAGATGCGCAGCACTTTTGCGCGTCCGTCGGCATCTTTGGCATCAACGGCCATGATGATCAGATTGGTGACAAGCAACGTCACGAGCCAGATGGGAGCTCGCTGTCGAATCTCTTTTTGGGTACGAACCGAAGCCACGTGCTAAATCTCACGAACTGACGTGTATTTTAGTCTAGTTTAGAGTTCAAGCTTTAGCTTGTCTGCGTTTGAGTTCTGGTTAGTTGCTTGTATTCAAGCCAGCAGCCTAAAGGCTGAACTCTGAACTAAGCTTGAATTCCTCTGTAAAGCTACATCCCGCTTACCATCGTATTTTCCCACTTCACGCGCTTAAGCAGATCGAAGTCCGACAACATCTTGCCCGTTCCCAACACCACTGACGCCAGCGGATCGTCAGCCAGCGAAACCGGTAATCCGGTTTCAATTGAAAGTCGTTTATCGAGATTCTTCAGCAGCGCACCGCCACCGGTCAGTACGATGCCGCGCTCCACGATGTCTGCTGAAAGCTCCGGTGGGGTTCGCTCCAGCGCAACGCGCACGGCATTGATAATCGTCGAGATCGAATCCGCCAACGCTTCGCGCACTTCTTCATCGGTGATCGTGATCGTCTTCGGAATTCCCTCGATCAAGTTACGGCCGCGCACTTCGTACGACAGTGGCTCATCCAGCGGGTACGCGGAGCCCAACTCGATCTTAATCGCTTCAGCAGTTCGCTCACCGATGAGCAAGTTGTACTTCCTCTTGATGTACTGGATGATCGCTTCGTCCATCTCGTTTCCAGCAACGCGCACAGCGCGCGAGTAAACAATGCCGCTCAAGCTGATCACTGCGATGTCGGTTGTGCCGCCGCCGATATCGACAACCATGTTTCCGTGAGGCTCTGTGATGGGCAAGCCCGCGCCGATTGCCGCCGCCATCGCTTCCTCGACGAGATAAACTTCCGAAGCCTTGGCGCGATAAGCCGAGTCTTCGACTGCGCGCCGCTCAACCTGCGTTATCTCCGACGGAATACCGATCACGACGCGTGGGCTAACCCATGTCTTGCCGTTATGAGCCTTGCGAATGAAGTGCTGAAGCATCTTCTCGGTAACTTCGAAGTTGGCAATTACGCCATCCTTCATCGGCCGGATCGCAACGATGTTGCCCGGGGTTCGGCCCAACATGTCTTTCGCATCGCGCCCGACAGCTTCGACCTGATTGGTTACTTTGTTAATCGCAACGATGGAGGGCTCCGATACGACGATGCCACGTCCCTTGGCATAGACCAGTGTATTTGCCGTCCCGAGATCAATAGCTAGATCGCTGGAAAACAGACTGAAGATAGATTTGAACGCCATCTAAGTTTTATTCACTTCCCGTGGCTGTAGAATGGAACTTCGGGTGGGATCGGCGGTCAATATCGCCCAAACACGTCCGAACTCCTAAGATACACCGTGAACCTACACGGCGTAAACGGGAAACTTTACACGAGTTAACCGTCGAATTGCACGTACCC
>DASUYO010000143.1:0-13302 GCA_036377375.1 Pyrinomonadaceae bacterium | reverse complement strand
CGACGCCGGCTCCCGTCGCGGAGACTGCCAAGCCTGGTGCGAAGAGAGTTGTGGTGACGGTGACTTATGACGAATCCGGGCGTGTGACGCAGGCGTCTGGTGGCGATGCGAATGCATTGCGCATTGCGCGGCAGAAGCGCTTCCCGCCGGGGAAGGCCGGCTCCGCGACGATCTCGATTCCGATCAATTAAAATCCGTGTCTATCTGTGGCTAATTAATCCGACGATTCCTAAAACCACGAGCAGCCCACGCTTCAGACCCTGGTCTCGATCGCGTGGGCTGTACCATTCATCGAGGCTGTGAGAGCAGCCGGAGCTTCCACCAGCTCCAATCGTGATCGCCGGTATTCCCAGCGAGATCGGAAGATTCGAGTCGGTCGACGATTGATCCAGACGGGGCTCGACACCGAGCAATCTCGTTGCCTCGATCGCGATTTCCACCAATGGTGAATCACTCGGAGTTTCGCCAGTTGGTCTCTCACCTATTAGCTCGAGATTGAGTTTCAGCAACGGATCGCCCGCACGCCGCTTTGCGTTCTCTTCATCAACAGCCTCTATCATCACACGCCTGAAGAATGCATCCAGACGTTGCAACTCCGGCTCAGCAGCAGAGCGAAGATCTACCTCCATCATTGCTTGCGCGGGGATCGCGTTGATGCTCGTCCCACCTTCAATGCGTCCAACATTGAATGTCGTGCGTGGCTCTTTCGGCACGGGATAGGCGGCAAGTCTCGAGACGGCGCGGCCCAGCGCGTGCACAGGATTCGGAAGTCCGAAGTCGCCCCACGAATGACCGCCTGGTCCAATAAGCTCTACGCGGTAACGACGTGATCCGAGCGCGCGATTGGTAATGCGATCCAATCCTGGTCCATCAAAACTGAGAAATGCATCGACGTTCGACGCCCACCGGCCTTTAGTAAAGAGATGACGAACGCCGCGCAAGTTTCCCTCGCCCTCTTCACCGACAGTCCCGACGAACAAGATCGAGCCTTCGATTGGTATTTGTTCTGCCTGAATTACCCGGGCCAGTGCGATCAGCGCAGCGAGACCACATCCGTCGTCGGCGATTCCCGGCGCAAACAGTTTGGCGTCGCGGCGAGTAATGGTGAAGTCCGTGTCTTTGGAAAACACGGTGTCGAGATGAGCGCTGACGACCATCAAAGGCGATCGTGAAGCTCCTTTGATCAGTCCCAGACAATTGCCCTCTTCGTCGATCTCGACGTCAGTCAGTCCAAGGTCCGAGAACTTTTGACTGAGATACTCCGCGCGTTCCTGTTCCCCGAAAGGCGGCGCTGGGATCGAGCAGATACCGATATGTTCTTCAGTGATTGCGTCGGCGTGTGTTTCGAAATAGCGGAACGCACGCGCAACGTGAGGCGACGACGTGATCTCAGCGACGGATTTAGACGGATAAATACGAATCACAACAAACCCAGAATCTCGCTCTCCTCGAGCACACCCGTCGCTGCCTTCGCGTGTTCGTAGATACGATTTACGCGACCCTCGCTCGCTTCCAGCCCACGTTTCTCGAGCCAGTAAATCACGTTCGACTTTCCGCTCATTGGGCCAATCTCGATCACTTGTTCCAGGCCAAACTCGCCCGCCGGAACTCCCGAGTAAACAATGTCCGCCAGACGTTGGTCGCCCTTCTTGTAACTCTTGATGACAGCAGCAGCATGAACACCGGTGGCAGTCCGAAACGCGTCGCGACCAAAAACGGGATAGTTGTAAGGCACGGTCCAACCGCACGCTTTTGCGGCGGTGCGGCAATAGTCACCCAAACGCGAAAGATCGTTATCGATCCAACCCATCAGTTTGAGGTTCACCAGTAACTGGTCGAGCGGCGTGTTCCCGACGCGTTCGCCGATGCCCAGCGCGGAGCCATGCACCTGGTCCGCACCTGCCTGTATCGCTGCAATTGAATTGATCACGCCAAGACCGCGGTCCTGATGGCCGTGCCAATCGAGACGTATGTTGCCGCCCTGCTCTTCAATAATGCTCTTCACGAATCGGATCACGGCGCTTGCGCCATCCGGTGTTGAATGTCCGACTGTATCGCAAACGCAAACTGCCTTTGCGCCGGCCCTAATCGCAGTGGTGTAGAGTGCGCGAATTGTTTCCGGTTGTGCGCGTGTCGTGTCTTCAGTGACGTACATGACAGGCAGTTCCTGCGACACTGCAAACGACACCGCTTCCTCAGTCATTTGCAACAACTTCTCGAGCGTCCAGTCTTCCGCAAAAAATCGCACTGAAGAAGAACCGATGAATGTGCACGCTTCGATCGGAATGCCGGCGCGCTGCGAGATCTCGACGATCGGGATGATATCGTTGCGATGTGTTCGAGCGGCGCAGTTTGGTTTGATCTTCAGTTTTTGATCCGCGATCTCGCGCGCCATACGTTCTACTCCGGCGGCGTGTGTTCCTCCGGCGCCGGGCAATCCGATGTCAGCCGTATCGATGTTGAGTGCTTCCATCAAGTGGAGCAGCTCGAGTTTTTGTTCAACCGGTGGTTCGCAAACGGATGGCGATTGCAATCCATCGCGCAGGGTTTCGTCGTCAATCCGGATGTGACGGTTAGGCTGAGTAAGAGACGGTTCAACTACATTCCAGTCGTAAACCAGTTCGTCAATTCGCATGCTCATAGTATAAGGCACACGCGTGAACGCGGTTAAACGGCTCCGCGTGTATACTACTGCCCGCCTGTGCCTTTCCGCTGAGGAGACCGTTAACCATCGACGAAGCATCGTTCGCATCCCTACTAGCCTGGCTGGACCCAAACCGCGAAATAGCCGGGCAGAAGTATGAGGTAATTCACGCTGGACTGATCCGGATCTTTGTTTCCAAAGGCTTCAGTGACGCGGAAGATCTTGCTGACACGGTGATGAACCGGGTCACGAAGAAGCTGCCGGAGATTCGCGATACCTATGTTGGTGAGCCGGTGCGATATTTCCACGGCGTGGCAAGGAACATCATTCGCGAGACTCTACGGCGCCGTGAAATTGCGACTGAGGACGTTCCAGGAATCTCAAGCGAACTCGATTCTCACAGTGACGAATACGACTGCCTCGTAAGGTGTCTCCGATTCTTATCGCGCGACAAGCGTGAGCTGATCCTCGATTACCACATCTACGACGGGCGTGACAAAATCCAGCATCACCGCCTGATGGCGGCAGAGCTCGGTATTAGCGAAGGCGCGTTGCGGGGCCGGGCGCATCACCTTCGCGGAAGTCTGGAAAAATGCATTCGAGACTGTATAGAACGCATGAAGGCTAACGAAAAGTAGGTTTCAGGCCATAATTGTTAGGTAGCTTTATAAGGGGGCTCCATCAAAAACCAAACGGAAAAAACAGAATTAAAAGAGTATCTGCTCGGCCGCCTACAGGAACACGACGAGGAGCGAATCGAGGCTCGGTTGTTGAGCGATCGCGATTTTGGTGAAGAGTTTGACATCGTCGTGGATGAGCTGACCGATCAATACGTTGCGGGTGAGGTTCAGGGCGCCGAGCGCGATCACATGGCTCGGTATTTCTTTGCCTCACCCGCTCGGCGTGAGAAGTTGAGAGTTGCCGCGGCGCTGAAAGAGCACAAGCAACGTGTTTACAGAGACAGGCGCTGGGTACCTTCAAGGGAACTGAAAATAGCAGCGTCTATTCTGATTGTGGTTGGGTTGGCTTTCGGAGTCTGGATGCTAACGCGCAGCCGCGGCTCCGACATGGAGAAAGGCCTGGCTGCCCTGCAAGCTGCCTATCGCGAACAGAGACCTGTCGAGCCGCGTATCTCCGCGCTCGCGCACTCACCTTTTTCCGGAACACGCGGTCGAGAAGTCAGTTCGACAAAAGACGATCTCGTTCGCGCCGAGTTGCTTCTCGGACAGGCTGTTAAAGATAAACCAAATCCCGAGGCTCATCATGCGCTCGGCAAGGTGTTCGTTGCAGAAGGGAAATTCGACGAGGCAATCAAAGAATTTGAGTTATCGCTGCCTGGCAATCAAAACAGCGCGGAGGTTTACAACGATTTGGGGGTGGCCCTGTTGGAAAAGGGAGACCTGAATCGCAGCCTCGAGAGTTTCAACAAAGCACTCCAAATTGACGGCAACTTACTGGATGCACTTTTCAACCGCGCCCTGTGTTATGAAAAACTGCGGCGCACCGAAGAGGCTAAAGCAGACTGGCGTGAATATCTCAAACGTGACCCTTCCTCTCCATGGGCGGCTGAAGCGCGGCAACATCTAAAGCTTCTCGAACTGTAAGATCCGTGGCTTAATACCCGCATGCCACGTAAAACAATCGCCCTCGGTTCCGATCGTGCTTCTAAAATAATGGCTGTACGCGCCAGCGTCGCCCGGATCGCCGCTGTAGATCCTGATTGGGCGGACGCGAATGTCGTAGCGCGACGAGTCGATTCAAACGTCCCTTCCATGCCGCTGACCGATTGGCAACTGATGCAGGGTGCACAGGAAAGAGCCTTCGGTGTGCGTGACTCACTCAAGAGCCGTCGCCTCGAAGCAGATATTTATGTCGGACTCGAAGGCGGATTTCACTCGGTATCGATCGAGGGCGAATGGCACACGTTCCTGAGAGGTTGGGCTTATGCCACAAACGGGGAACGCGGTGCTTTCGGAGCCGCGCCATCGATTTCAGTGCCGCCTGCGATCGTCAAGCAGGTGGTGGAGGGACGACGTGAGCTGGGCATTGTTATTGACGAAGTTACGGGCGGAAGAGATATTCGTAGTAAACAAGGCGCGTGGGGAGTGCTCTCGCGCGATCTGGTAACGCGGTCAATGAGTTTCGAATTAGCTCTGATCGCTGCGTTCGCGCCCTTTTATAATGGTAAGTATTATTCCTGAATATTATTAGCCAAATATGGATGAACTAGTCGCACAAGTTAATCATGAAGATCCTCCGCCATCGACGCGGGGTTGGGTTGAAGTCATCGCGGGCTCGATGTTCTCCGGAAAGTCGGAAGAGCTCATACGCCGGCTGCGACGCGCAAAGATAGCGCGGCAAAAAGTGCAGGTATTCAAGCCTGAATTAGACTCGAGATTTTCAGAGGGTCAGATCGTGTCTCATTCGGAGATGCGTCACGATTCTTCAACCAGCCGGTCGGCTGCGGAGATTCTGGCGAAAGTCGATCCTGAAACGGAAGTTGTCGGCATTGACGAAGGACAGTTTTTCGATAATGGGCTGGTCGCAGTCGCGAACGAGCTTGCGCGCCGCGGCGTGCGCGTGATCATTGCGGGTTTGGATCAGGACTATATGGGCCAGCCATGGGAGCCGATGCCGCAGTTACTTGCGATTGCAGAGTACATCACTAAGACGCACGCGATCTGCATGAAGTGCGGCCAACCCGCAAACTACTCGCAGCGCACGTTTGAATCGGAAGAACGTGTTGCCGTCGGTGCTGCGGATAAATATGAAGCTCGCTGCCGCGCGTGTTTTGTCCCACACGCCGATGCACCGACTGTGCACGATTAGTTACATTTTGGTGCGTCTTTGTGGCAACGAAATTCGGTCCAACCTCGTCTCACCCCGCAAGAAGTCTTCATAGTCAACGTTCCTCGATACAGTCTCCCCGTTAGCCACGACCAGTCTCCCCGTAGTCAATTCGTTTAACTACAGGAGTACGATGATGAAGCCCAAGCACCTAGTCACAATTGCGGTTCTCTGCCTGTTAATCGGTCTCCCGGTAGGACTCTTCATCCGGGCTGTGGCCCAAAACACTCCGACGAGTCAGGGCGATGCGAAACAAGAAGCGTCGAATTACCGTCTGTCGGGGCCGTACACTCACAAGAACCTGACCGTGTTTCTCGTGCACGGAAAGGATCTGACAAAGAAAACGTTTCTCACGCTTCAGGAAGCTCTCGCTCAAAAGAAAGTGAGAGTCTATGAAACGAGGGATGTAAACGAGCTCGCGATCAGGAACCTTTCTAACCAGGACATCTATGTTCAGTCGGGCGACGTCGTCCGCGGCGGCGATCAGGATCGAATGATCTCAATTGACTTCATCGTTCCGCCAAAATCGGGTCGCATGCCGATCGCTGCGTTTTGTGTCGAGCCAGGCCGCTGGAGCAAGAGAGGCACTGAGGACTCTGCCTTTTTCAGCAGTTCCGAAAACATCGTTGCTACGAAGGATCTAAAGCTCGCAGCTAAACGTGAGAAGTCACAGGACGCCGTTTGGCAAAAAGTTAAGGTCGCACAGGAAAAGTTGGTTGTTAACGTCGCCGGTGCCGCGGGCGGACTCAGGGAAACATCCAGTTATGAAGTGTCTGTCGAGAACTCGAAGATTAAGGAAACGACGGAAGCCTACATCAAAGCGCTTTCGGGAATAGTGCAAAACAAATCAGACGTGATTGGTTATGTCTTTGCGATAAACGGCCAGGTGAACAGTGCGGATGTTTACGCTTCGCGAGGACTCTTCGTGAAGCTCTGGCCCAAGTTGCTCAAGGCAAGCGCAGTCGAAGCGATCGCCGAGATGAACAAGGCTGAAGAAGCGAAGCCCGTTGCGGCGGAGACTGTGGAAACATTTCTGACCGAGTCAGAAAAACCCGCTCCGGCTGCAAAGGAAGTCACGAGGCGTGTGCGCGTAGTAACAAAAGAAGACGACAAGAACATCTTCTTTGAGACACAGGATCGTTCGCAGAACGATGGCTGGGTCCACCGAAACTACATCCGGAAACAATGAGCCACAAAGAAGCACAAAATGAGCCGCAAAAAAGCACAAAAAACAGATCTAAATCAGCCTAAGTCCTTTGTGCCTTATGTGCCTCTTTGAGGCTATTTCCTCTGTGGCAAACCTTGGCGAGCGACGGTCTAAACTACGTCGCTCGCCTTCATTTTATGAGGCATGCACACTGCATGTGGGGGTGAGGTTTCAGGTCGCGCGCGTGGGGTATTTGTCTGCGACGTTTCACTAGTTATGAATCGAAATTGCCAAACATTTCATAAATTTTTTCAGCGACGAAGTAAGTGAGGACTTACTCGATAACATGGAACGAATAATTGTTGATAAACTCGGCTGCGCCTGAATCCGATAACCCACTCAACCTCACCTGATAATCTCCAGGACTGAGAATTTCTCCCGTGATGGTTAGCGGAACTACGTGCTGCTCATCCTTTTCCTGCATTCGCAAGTCCTGAATCGTTTTCAACGATCTGTTTCCACGAAACAACTCCGATTTGTAATTTCGAAAACTCGTGTTGCCGACCTCGAGCTCGAGTGTTACGTCGTAGCCCTTGGGTGGCACTTTCACGTGCGGAGCGCTGCCAGATTCGGTCGCGCCCGGCGTGAGCTTGACCACCTCTGAAATCGGAATGCCTCCGTGAACATTCGTTTGCGTTGTGCTTCGAGTGACGAGCCAGGTAAGAACAACTATTCCGAAAAGGGCCACGACAGCCGCTGAGAACACCAGCACAGGACGTCTGCCAAATCGCGGGCGTTGAAATGGCGGAGAAGCTGGTGCACTCTGGTGAGCTACGGCGTACCGTTTCAACAACTGACCAAAACGCAGGTTTCTTTGACGTTCGGGATCTATCAGGAAGTGAGTCTCAAACTGCTGTTGTTCCAGTTCGGTAAGACCGCCCTCTAAATACTGATCAACTAAATCTGCTTCAACTATTGAAAGCTCTTCGTAAACCCGCGGCTCAGAGAGAATTCGCTCCTCCAGTTGTGTTCTGCGAGCGCTGTCCACATTCCCCAGGAGGTAATTTCTCAAGCCTTCTTTTTCAATCTCAGGATTCAAATTCCTGTCTCCGGGATACTGTCTGCCGGGTCCCTAATGTCTATGACTGAAAAACCGCCGATGTTTCATCGAATTGAGCGTTCGACGCATTTTTCCAAGCATTCCTGTAACGCTAATCGGATGCGATAGGCCCTGATGCGCAGAGCATTAGGTGCGACTCCTAACTTTTCTGCCAGCAGTTTTCGTTGTTCAATCTTTGCCCGTCCTTCGGCGCCGTAGTATTGCAGCAGTAACTCACGGTGCTCAGTGCTGAGTTGCTCAATACAGCGCTCAAGACAGCGATACTCCAGCTCCACTCGATCTGAATCTACAGACGATAACGATGGCGGCGGAGGCAGTTTTCTCCGCAAGTACTCCAAATAAACTTTGTTGGCGACACCGAAGAAGTAACGTGTGCGGTCACCGGTGAACTCCTTCTCGATCTCGTCCAGCTTGCTCGTAACGCGATTGATTGTTTCGTCGGCAAGATCTTCAGCTTCAACGCAACCTCGACCAGTAAAGATCTTAATCAAGCGGCGCCGGATATCTTCGTACTTGATTCCGGCCTGTTCCCGATCCGGATCAAGCCAATCAAGCAGCGCATCAAAAGCCTCTTGCGACAGGGCCCAGTCTTTGTTCATCAGGCGTTGGGGGAACCGCCTGGCCGGGTTACTCCTTTTCTGCAACGGCCAGAATATGGCTAACTAACAGGGAAGTTCTTTCCAAGTCTTGCCAGTGGGCTAAAGGATCAGACGTAAGGATCTACTTAAAAGCTTTCATTAAGCTCGCAGACAGTTAACGTATCCAGAGAGGTATGTCAATAATAAAACCTAAATTCAGTGCGCGATCTTGGTTGAGTAGAGGATCCCGTACATCGCGTCTTTGTGGCGGTCGAAGTCTTTGCCCTCGGTGGAAAGCATCAGATTGATCATCTGCACCTGACCTAAGTATTTGCGGTAAGCCAGCCATTGCAAGCGGCGAATGCCGTCAGGATGTTCTGGATTCGCTTCACGAAACTGCACACCTGTCAGGCCGTCAATCTCAACCCATTTCAATTCGTCGACTTCGCCATTCTTCGCACGAGTCTTTGCGCCATCGTAGAACGCCTGGATACTTGCATCCGTCGGGAAGCTGTCATCCATCGGTGAGATGTTAACGTTCAATGTCGCCGCGTCAGAGCCGGGTGAGCGCCACACAAACGACTTCGATTCATTTTCCTCTTGGGTCCACTTTGGCGGGACGGTCCACGACATGCCCTGCCGATCCCACTTGATCTGCTGTCCACCGGCGAGCGCGGCAGCTTGTTGCGCGGTCGGTTGGCCGTGCTCGGCAGATCTGCCGCTTGAACCGCTGCTATCGGATGGACCAGAAGAACTGGTCTTCTTATTGAATCTGCCTGAAAGGTTGCAAAGAGAAAGGGCGAAGCCGAGTAGCAACAGGACCAGGATGTTTTTCATGGCGCGACTTCTAATCCAAAACTCGCAAGAAAGTCAATGGATCTATAAGACCTATAAAGATCGGTCCATCTCGTGCTATCCTATGTGCCTTCCCTTCTTAAAAACCCCCTGTTAATAACCGTCGCGTGCGAGCGCGAACTGTTCGGAGAATGCCATATGAAAAATGCGGACGTCAGACCGCCGGTCTTTATGCTTGTGCTAGCTATTTCTGTACTGGTTATCGCATCGAGTGGTTGCGCGCGTGGTCCAGCAGCTAACGCCAACATAAACACGAATGTAAACGCCAACGTAAACGCCAATGCCACAGGCGCAACAAACATCAACGCCAACACCGCTCCTTCAACCATCGCTGCCCGCGAGCCGGACAATTACAAAGCGACGATCGTTTTTACCGCCGAAACTGAAGGCGGCGACAAAGCCATCGGTATCCCGACTTTGTCTGCCGATGTTGCCAAGAATGGAGCCGACAGGCGACTGTCCTTCAAACTGCCCGATGGATCAGATTTGATTTACCTGGAGCATGCGGGCGTGCAGTACGGAATCGCTCCCGCGCGAAAGCAGTATGCAGAGTTAACGCCGGAAGCAACGGGTTTTCAGATTCATAAATTAATGACACCTGGCCAGCTCGTGGCATATCTCGATAGACTGCGCGGCATCGAATTCGTCGGCGAAGAACAGAGGGATGGCAGGACGGCCCTGAAATACCGCTACGCGCGAACTTCAGAAACAAAAACGTCAGCAGGGGAAGTCAGAACTGAATCGTTCATTTACGTCGACAAAGACACCGGATTGCCGCTTCGTGCAGAGCTTTTTAGTGAAGCCACTGGTGACGTTCAAGGCGTCAAAGGCGCGAAGGTAGTGGCTGAGATGCGCAACATCCAGACGAACGTCGATCCGAGTCTTTTCGAAGTACCGACGGGCATGAACAAAGTTCCGGAGGCGCAGGTGCGAGCACAGGTGAATGCAGTGACAAACACAGTTGCTGCGGTGCTCAGAACGCTGTTGATGAACATGAATACAGCGCCACCACCGTCGCCGACTGTATCGCCGGCTGTATCACCGACGACGAGTCCAAGCCCGAGATAGTTTAAGGTGAACAAATGAGATACGTTGTCATTCTCCTCGTGGGAATCATCGTCGGCGGCGCCGCCGCGATTTACTTTCTCGGCGTGCCGCCGGCGAAGTCGGCACCGGGCCAGGCGGTGAAGCCGCCGGATCAGGGCGGAAGTCCGCCCGGCACTGTGGTCCTGGCGATGGACCAGAGTTTTGTGGATGCGGTGTTGTCGGCAACGTTCAACGGTCTGGGGACTCCAACGTTTCAGTTGGGCCAAACGCGAAATGGCTACGATCATATCGAGCAGGCGTTATTTCAGGGCGGTTGCACAAACTCGATCACGTTGTTGCCGGAAGGTAGCGGTGTGAAGACAGGTGTGCAGTTCCGAAATGGCAACGTTTACGCGCCGATGGCGTTCACGGGAAGCTACAACCTTGCTGGTAATTGTATGCAGTTCAAGGGGTGGGCGCAGAACAATATTAAGCTGTCGTTCGATCAGGAGAAGCAGACTGTTTACGGGTACGTGAATGTTGATGGTGTGAATCTCGAAGGTATGAATCCGATCGCGAACAACTTTGTCACTGTATTTGTGCAGGGCGCGATCAATCAAAAGGTGAATCCGCTGGTGCTCGTGAGTGAGCAACAGCTCTCGTTGATGATCCCTGTCAAAGCAAGCAATGGCGCTGTGAAGGCACGCGCGAAAGACGTGCGTGCAGAGATACTCGATGGCTCGCTGAAGTTGTATTTGACTTACGAATTCAGCGGCGTGAAAAGCGGAGGCACTTAGGCCGCTACTTGGAATCAACTGTAGGGGCGGCCCTCTGTGGCCGCCCGTTGTCATAGAAGGTTTTGTTTTTTGAAGACGGGCGGCCACAGAGGGCCGCCCCTACAGTAAGTCCCCTTTGATTTCGCTGGTGGGCGCCGCAGCGGCTAAAAGTCTTTGCCTTTCGAAGTGGTCAGCGATCTCTTCCGCCGTCTTTCGCCCAACGAACGGCGTTAGTTCAGAAACACCCGCGCGAGAGATGCGCTGAATAGATCCGAAGTGACGCAGTAACCTTCCTTTGCGCTTGTCTCCAACACCCGGAATCGCCGTCAGCTCAGAAGTAAAGTCGCGCAACTCGCGGCGCTTGCGATGATAAGTGACCGCAAAGCGGTGAGTTTCATCGCGCACCATTTGCAGCAGCCGCAGTATCAGCGAGTGAGAGTCGAGATAGATAGGCTCGTCCTCGCGTCCCTTCATAAGCAGGTACGCGACCTCGTTGTGTCGCTGCGGCGGCTTGACGATGCCAACCATCGGAATCGCTTCCAGCCCGAGCTCACTCATTGCCATCCCTGCTGCGTTTAGCTGTGCTTTACCACCGTCGATCATGATCAGATCCGGCAGCGGTTTTCCCTCTTCGAGCAGCCTGCGATAGCGCCGCGTCACCACCTCATGCATCGACGCAACGTCGTTTGCTCCTTCAACGCTTCTGATCCTGAACTTGCGATACTCGGAACGATTCATCTTGCCGTTGTCGCAAACGACCATGCCGGCGACATTCTCCGCGCCCTGGATGTGCGAGATGTCAAACGACTCGATTCGTGCAGGAAAGTGCGGCAACTCTAAAGTTTCCTGTAACTCCTCTAGCACGCGCTTCATGTCAGGTTTGAGAATGCGGAAGCGTTGTTCAAATGCGAGCTTGGCGTTCTTGTCGACAAGATCGATCATGTCGCGCTTCTCGCCACGTTGCGGATCGTAGATCTTCACACGACGACCTTTGCGATTCGTGAGTGCTTTCTCCAGCAACTCGCGATCGTGAAAATCAACCGGCACATAAATCTCGCGCGGCACGTAATCTGACGCGTAGTATTGCGACAGCACGTCACTCAGAAACTCCGCCGGATCGAAATCATCTTCGGGCAAGTCTTCCCAGAAAAACTCTCTACGCCCGACGATGTTGCCTTCGCGCATCGTGAAGAGTTGCAACGCGAGTCGTTGACCTTCGCGATAGTAGCCGAAGATGTCGATATCACTTTCGGAAGTCGTCGCCATCTTCTGCTGCTCTGAAAGTCTGATCACCGTTTTGCGCAGGTCTCGATATTTCGCAGCGAGCTCATAATGCGTCGCTTCCGACGCTTCAAACATTCGCGTCTCGAGTGCATCGGCGAGCTCTTTGTTTCGTCCTTCCAGCAACAGCCTTACATCGCGCACCGCTTCCTGATACTGTTCGGGTGTGCACAATCCCTTGACGCACGGACCAAGGCAGCGTTTGATGTGATACTCGAGACACGGTCGCGGCGCTTTGCCGTCGATCTCGATATCGCAAGTGCGCAATTGAAAAGTTCTATTAATCAGATCGATGGTCTTGCGCGCAAGGCTGGCCGGCAGGAATGGTCCAAAATAGAGTGCGCCGTCACGCTGAATGCGACGCGTGATCACGACTTTCGGAAACGGCTCGTTAATGGTCAGTTTCAGGTGCGGGTACGACTTGTCGTCCTGAAGCTTGATGTTGTAACGCGGCTTGTGCTGTTTGACGAGCGAGGCTTCGAGAATTAATGCTTCAACTTCATTGTCGGTAACGATGAACTCCAGATCGGCGATCTGTCCGACGAGCGCATCCGTTTTACGGTCGAAAGGCCGGGCGCGAAAGTAGGAACGGACGCGGCTGCGCAGGTTCTTCGCCTTTCCGACATAGATCACCTTTCCCGCCGCATCTTTGTGCAGGTATACGCCGGGTGATGGCGGAATTTCTTTGAGTTTCTCTTCTATCGCCACAATGTTGAGATGCTATTTTAGCTGAGGCAAATGCATTTTCCACTCGCGCTTCCGACCGGCAAACCGTTTGACGCCGTCGCTTTCGGGCTGAATGCTGTCGACCACTTGATCGTGGTCCCTGAATATCCGGCCTTCGATACAAAGATGCGGCTACTCGATCACAAGCAGTCCGCAGGGGGTCAGGCCGCAACTACGATGGTGGCATTGCGGCGCTTGGGCTTGAAAACGGCCTACGCCGGCCGTTTCGGATCCGATCCGGAAGGACTTTTCGGCTTCCAGACGTTGAAAGACGACGACGTCAACGTCGACTTCGCCGAGGT
>DASUYO010000142.1:0-2401 GCA_036377375.1 Pyrinomonadaceae bacterium | reverse complement strand
CACGTCGATCAAGAGATCTTCAAGAGGCTCGATGCCGAGGTTTGCAACGAACCTTGAACTCGCGGCTTGTGCGGCTATGGCCTGCTGCTTATAGACCTCTCGCTGTGACAGCAGTTCGACCAGCCCGGTGCGCCACGGTTCGATGTCCTGCTCGGGAAGCGATGCTATTGGTATTCGATTTTGATCGAGGTTCTCTGAAAACGAGGAGATCGGAGATACGGGCAAGAGAAAGTCTGTGCCCAGCTTCGCCTCTGCTACACCGCCGACGTCGCTTGCCATTACCGGCACTCCACGCAGCATAGCTTCGACTACTGTTAAGCCAAACGCCTCTTCCCACAATGATGGTAATAACAGCACTCGCGTTTGTTTGAGGATCTCATCGAAATCCGTGCGAGCTGGAAGCAAGTGCACATTGGACAGTTTCTTCAGAGATACTTGATCCTGCTCGGTGGTTCCCCAACTGGGGACAAAAGCAAATTCGATCTCCGGCGACGCTTGCGCCAGATCTTTAAAGATCTCGATACCTTTGACAGTGCAGGGATTGACGATGGTGACAAATTTATTATCGTAATGGCCCAGGCTCGGGAATGGACCTTCACCATAGACCGGTAAATAGATCCGAGTAGATTCGAGGCCGCCCCATCTCAAAATATATTCTTTGACAAACTCGCTAACGGCGACCAACACGATCCCCTGCTCAAATAATTTTGTTCGCAATGAGCTGGGAAAGAAGGCCTGTGGGCCAAACGGAAGAAATGACGGAGTGTGAACGATACAAACAACTCGTTCAGGGTTCGTCTTCACGGCCGCGTCCAAAAGACTGTGCGAGGGATCTTCCGTTGAGACTATTGTGCAATCAGGCTTCAGACGGTAAGTGAGTTCGATCAGATGTTGGCGAAGTTGAGACGCCTGTTCGACGGCGTGAACCTCAACATCATCAATATTAAAGACATCAACGCCTGGACCGGAGGCAATTCTGGCATATCGCTCTTCCAGCTGATCGATAAACTGCCGATGCGTTAAGCGAGCCGGCGTGCCTAACGCTGGAACAACTGCCGTGACGGAATGGCCTTTTCGAGCCAGCATCCCCGCGAGCAAACGATTGGCCTTGTTTGCTCCCCCGACGGCGGGATGGTATGGCAAATTCATAGCAAACAGGAATTTCATCAGGCGTTCCTATTGCAGCGCCAAAGGCGCGGAATATAAAAGCCAGGGGCAAGCGCGAAGCGAAGCGGAGCGCGTCGCCCCTGGATGACGACCGCACCCGGCGGCGAGGCCTGAAGGGCCGAAATAATATCTACGTCCTTTCAGGGCTAAGGTCATTTTTTTATTACGTGACCAGGGACGACGCGCTTCGCGCTTGCCCCTGGCTTTCATATTCCGCGCCTTCGGCGCTAAATTCGTTCGCTTCGGCTTCAAGCAAAGCCTTCACTTCTTCTGGCGTCATCTGTTTCAACTCATCCAACATCTGCGCGACTTCGAGGTCCTGCTCTTGTTCAACTTGCCGCTGGGCTATAGCCACCGTCATTTCCTCTACGGTCGGTACATCGAAGAGTATGCGTAAAGGCAGATCAACATGAAAATTCTGACTGATTCTGGACGCAAGCTGGGTCAGTAAAAGCGAGTGCCCGCCAAGATCGAAAAAGTTATCGTGAATCCCCACTTGTTCGATATGCAGTAGTTCGGACCACGTGCTTGCTAATTCTTTTTCGATTGGGGTGCGCGGAGCGACGTATGGCCTTTCTCTCTCAACTCCGAAATTCACTGGCGCGGGCAGCGAGCGACGATCGACCTTTCCATTCGGAGTAAGAGGCAACTCCTCCAGGAACACGAATGCTTTGGGGATCATGTACTCGGGCAATTCTTCCTTCAGCAACCCTCTCAGCACACTTACGGGTAACCAGGCGTCCGCTTCCTTTACCACATAGCCCACCAGGTGTTTATCACCCGTGCCATCCGCGCGTGCCAAAACGATAGCCTCGCGCACGCCGTTTTGACGCACGAGCACCGCCTCGATTTCTTCCAACTCGATGCGGAAGCCGCGTATTTTTACCTGATGATCGCTGCGCCCCAGATATTCGATGGCCCCATCCCTGCGGTAGCGCGCCAAGTCGCCGGTTTTGTAGAGCCGCTCTCCTGGCTGCCGGCTGAAGGGGTTGGGAATGAATCGCTCCGCCGTCAAGCTCGCTCGCTTCAGGTAGCCGCGCGCCAGTCCCGCCCCGCCTATGTGTATCTCACCAGCTACACCCAACGGCACTGGTTGTTGATGTCGATCGAGAATATAGATTTGGGTGTTCGCAATCGGTCGCCCGATGGGCACGCTTCGCTCACTCTGCTCGCTTTCACACCGCCACCAGGTTACGTCCACCGCCGCTTCTGTTGGTCCATATAGATTGTGCAA
>DASUYO010000141.1:0-2351 GCA_036377375.1 Pyrinomonadaceae bacterium | reverse complement strand
TTCTGAAGAAACGCGCCGGTAGTGCTGTTAGCTTCGGTTCGCTTCTCCAGATTCGAGAAAACGTAAGTCTCAGCGATGGCGTTCACAACTTTCGGCGCCACTTCGGGCACCGTGTGTGTGAACCGTATGTCGATCAGGCGTGTCTCTTTGTAGTAGCCGCGAGTCTCTTTTACAGGCTCGACTTTCAGGCCACTCAGAATCGTGTTGACGTAAGGTTCGAGCCGTTTCGCTTCATTCAGATCTTCGCGTGCTGTTGCTTGTGCGACGCTCGTTGTTAGTGGCAACTGATCTGGCGGCTTCGATCCGGTGTTCTGCTGGTTACTTCCGAGTCCAACCATTCGCCGTAAGGTTTGCCAAGTCGATTGTCTTTGCGCGGGATTGCCTTTGAAGAAGTCAGGGTTGTGTTCGAGGTCCAGAGTTCGAACCACGCGCCGCGTCAATCCGGGGCTGACGAGTATTTGGAGCTGCGTGTTGAAGTAAATCGGATCGTCTGTCGGGCCGTAAAGAGGACGTGTGTTGTTGACGAGCGCTGTGTCTTCGAGATCGACCTGGACGCGTGCCTGCGCTTCGTAGAAGTCGGGCTTGCGCGCGACATAGACGACGGCAAGCATTGTGATCAGTGCAACGACGCCTGCAACAAGCCAGAGCCGTTTGCGGATCGCGCGCCAGTAGTCGAGCAGGTGAACTTCGTTCTCGGCGTTGGGATCGACGCCGTAGTTGTAGGATTGCGGCGGCTCGACCGGCCTCTCCAAACCCTCCGGCCGGCTCTCTTTTCTGACGAGCTCGTTGGTCGATTTCATAGTTTTGGTAAGCGCCAACCTTAAACTTTCACCCGGCATTCAAGCTTAGTTCAGAGTTCAAGCTTTAGCTTGTCTGTCGGAGCAACCTAAAGGTTGAACTCTGAACTAAGCTTGAATGCCGGGCGAAAGCTGCAGGACCTATCAGACGTATCAAGGAACAACTCTGACCGGCAATTGCCCGACGCCCGGCACCACACCCTGGACCAGGCTGCGCAGGAAACTCTTTCCGGCGGACGTCGGTACGTCAATGATGTCGTTTGGCGCGAGAGCTAAATCTTCGGAGCGCTTCTTCTCGATCGCGTAAAGATCGACTGTGATCTCTTTCCTGATACTCGTTCCCGGCTCCTGCCGCAAAACGCGAATCTTGTCTTTGCGCGTGTCCTGCTTGAGCCCGCCGGCCATCGCAATCGCACGCGTCAATGTGATCGGTTCTTTCAACGAGATCGTCAGCGGCATAAACACATTGCCTACGACGTAAACCTGATCGGCTTCCGGCAACGTCACGATGTCGCCTGCTTCGAGATACGGATTCGATTTCGGATCGCCTTGCAGAACCTCGCTGAGTTTGTAGCTGCTGAAGGCAGACGCTGCGTCAGTCTCATCAGCCTGTTTGCACGGTGAGGATGCGTTTGAATGCACGATGTTGATCGTCTGTCCGGCTTTGGCCGATGGACCTTTCGCGTAAGTGAGCAGTTCGAGCAAACGAACGCGCCGCTGAAGTTCGAAACGGCTTTGCTCATTAACCGCGCCGATGATTGCTACCTGCTTCGAGTGATACTCCTTGATGAATACATCGACCTGGAGGTTCTTGTAGTACTTCGCATAACGAGTGGCGATCTCCTTCGCCAGCTCTCCTTCGGTGAGACACGCGGCTTGAATCTCCGTTTCGATCAACGGCATGCGAATCATCCCGCTGCCTTCGACGCGAACCGCATCGCGCGAAAGCTGTGGCCGGTTGTAGATGCGTATGTCGAGCACATCACCCGGCCCAATTCGGTAACGATCATCAGTTGATTGCTGCGGAATAAATACCAGCAATCCGAGCAAAATCAGTGTTAATCCGTGGCTCATTTTCCTGCGATCCCAATGCGGCGCGAGAGTAATGCTTCGCGCATGTGATTCGGATGTGCCAGATTCAGCACGGTGTTACTCAGCAACACCAGCAACTCCTCATGCTCGCGCCGGAACAGACCCGTCAACGGCTGCTCGCCCGTCTTGATCACGATGCCTTCCCTGACCCACTGCCAGAACTGAGTCTGTGTCGTCCAAAACTGTTTGCGATCGCGGCAGATCACCAGCGCGGTTTTCTTTTTCTTTTTCTTCTTAGTGCTCACTTAGATACACCTCTACCCTTGCGTGTAGTGGACACACAGAAACCCCGTGGGGAAGCCTCTCTTGCGAGGCAGCAGCTTTTTGTCAATTACCCGGCGCTACCGCGCTCGGTTCTGATAACTTACGGACAGAACTCTCCCCTCCCGAAGTACGACCTTGAAACGTATCGACGGGTGTTTGACTCAGCTACTAATGAA
Organism: Pyrinomonadaceae bacterium; assembly: GCA_036377375.1. GTDB lineage: Bacteria > Acidobacteriota > Blastocatellia > Pyrinomonadales > Pyrinomonadaceae > PSRF01. The sequence continues at coordinate 22 of DASUYO010000141.1, read as the reverse complement.
AGTGAGTGGGAGTTGGATTCTG
>DASUYO010000140.1:0-12625 GCA_036377375.1 Pyrinomonadaceae bacterium | reverse complement strand
TCAAGGTGACGGTGACAAGTCACTGGTCTTTTTCCCGCGCGCCGTCGCGCCCAATCACCACGCGCTGGCGGAACGATTCGGATTGTTCGATCGCTTCTTCTGTAACGCCGAAGTGAGTTCACAGGGACACGTCTGGAGCACTGCTGCATACGTTACCGACTACGGTGAGAAAACGATTCCCTCTCTTTATTCTGATCGTCGCAACCCCGCCGATCGTGGTGATGTTGACGAGCCCGCTTTCGGATATCTCTGGAACGCCGCCATCGCAAAAGGTTTGACGCTACGCAACTATGGCGAGTTTGGAGAACCGATTCCAAACAAAAACAAGAACGAGCCGGTTCGTTATCGTGCCACTAAAGCGGCGCTCGATCGTTATACGAGTCGCGAGTATCCAGTCTATGACCTCACGATCCCCGATCAAACACGCGCCGACGTGTGGATGAAAGAGTTTCAGCAGTTTGTGCGCGACGGTAATTTGCCGGCATTGCAAATCATGCATCTGCCCCTGGATCACACTGCTGGCGGAAAGCCCGGCCGTCGCACACCGAAGGCTTACATGGCTGACAACGATCTTGCGTTGGGCCGAATGGTGGAAGCGGTTTCGAATTCTCCTTTCTGGAAAGACACCGTTTTCTTTGTTCTGGAAGACGACGCACAGGACGGTCCCGATCATGTCGATTCGCATCGCTCAGTGTTGCTGGTTATCTCTGCTTACAATCGCAGTGGAGTCGTTCATCGATTTGTGAACACTACCGATGTACTTGCGACAGTGGAAGGGATTCTGGGGCTCCGTAAACTCTCAAAGTTTGACTATTACGGGCATCCGCTGCGCGATCTCTTTACGGATAAACCCGATTTGACTCCATACGTCGCGCTCAAGCCCGAACAGTCACTCAATGAGTTGAACCCTGCGAAGAGTAGTACCGCGCGAGCGTCGCTAAAACTGGATCTGGATCGAGTTGATGCAGCTGACGAAGATGCATTCAATCGCATACTTTGGAGTTTACTGAAAGGTCGGCAACCTTATCCAGGGACGAAGCGAATGTCGTCGCTGGAAATGGCGAGAGCACATTAGTGAATATACAGATTCGTTTGGCTTCTGAGTCGGATGCGTCGACGCTGGCGCGCCTGCGGTGGGATCTGCGCTCGTCGTTTCACAACGTGTTGGAGAACGACGCGATGTTTCTCGAGCGATGTGCAGCGTGGATGCAAGAACGACTTCATAAAGACAGTAATTGGAAATGCTGGATCGCCGAATGGCAGGCAACAGCAGTGGGAAACGTTTGGGCGCAACTCATCGAAAAGATTCCCAATCCGATTGCTGAGCCGGAACAGTTTGTCTATCTCACGAATTTCTACGTTGCCGAGGAACATCGCGGCAAAGGCGTAGGCACGATGTTGCTGACGGCAGTGTTGGACTGGTCCAAGAACAGCAATGCGGAAGCAGTGATCCTCTGGCCGACAGAGCGAAGCAAACCCCTCTACGCACGCCATGGATTTACGTTTCCTGACGACTGGATGCGACTGAAGATTGAAATAAAGTGACAGAGCGCGCGCATGCTATAATTTTCTCGCATGTTCGATAATCTACGGAAAGAACAATCACAGTGCGGGTGATTCGTGAGCGGTCGCGGGAACCACCGGACAACGACTGGATCATGACTTCTCCTGAAGAGCGGATTGAAGCCGTGTGGACGCTGACCCAGCTTTGTATGGCATGGAATAAACCTTCAGCAAGTGAACCCAGGACTTCAAAGAACTATTACTCACCTTAAACGCGCACCGCACGGCCACGTCCGTGCGACCGAAGACGAACTCGAGGCTAAAAGGAAGCAATGAAGCGATCGATTAAACCCACACGAAAGCGTAACGCCAAGCGCGAGCTCTTTGCCGAGCTGAGTGAAGGAATGAAGGCTCTGGCTGACGCACGACAGGGCAAGCGAACGCTCCGCACTTACTCGATTGAATTCAAGCCAGCACCCACCGTCAAACACAAGAACTGATTGTGTTCACAACCTGAAACCTTCGCGCGCACTTTTTCCGATCTATCTGCGAACAAACGTGCACGATAATTATTTTGCGCTCGCCCCGAACGAGTACATTGCATTACGCGTACGAATGTAGAGATTGCCGCCGGCGATTGCAGGTGTGGCCCAAACCTCTTCACCCAGATCGTTCGTAGCCAGAATTTCCCACTGGGCGTCGGCTTTAAGCACAGTCACTTTGCCGCTCGCGCTTACCAGAAAGATCTTCCCATCAGCCGCTACCGGAGATGCGAAGTACTCCTCGAGTGCATCGGGCGTGCGACCCTGTTTTAGAATTTCGCCGCTCATCGGATCGACACTGGAAACAATCCCGCCTTCTTTCATCAGATACATCACGCCACGATAGATCAACGGCGCAGGTATGTTTGGATAAGACTTTTTCACACGCCAAACAACATTCGAAGATGTAAGGTCACCTTGACCTGCTAATCGAACTGCTGTCAATCCGTGGCCCAACGAAGTCGAATTGCGAACGAAATCGTATTCGGCACGATCGACATAGTTGTCGTTATTTGCGTCGAGCCACCCAAAATGTTCGTAGGCATCAGGCTGCGATTTCATCTCTTCACGGTGAATTCGCTGGTCCTTGTTTGTGTCGTACTGCTTTAGAGTGTCTTCAAAAGGTGGGAAGAACGGAGCATCAGCTCCCTCAGCCGTAACGTAGACCATATCTGTTCCAACGACCGGCACACCCTTCGGATACGAGCCGACTTTATTCACCCACCACAATCGCTCTCCTTTATCCAGAGAATATGCATCAACGCTTTGTGAACCGAGGACGATCACTTGCGCCGGTCCAGTCTTCGGTTTGTAAATGGCCGGCGTGGAATAGCCTTCAAAGTTGGAACGGTTCTTCTTCCAAAGCTCTTTTCCATTGCGTGCGTCAATAGCAATGATGAAAGAATCTGTTCGCTGATCGCAGACCATCACCAGCGTGTTACCAGTAAGCACAGGTGATCCACCCATACCGTAGAAGCTGTTGAAAGGTCCTAACGGAACGCGCCATCGCTCCTTGCCATCTGGTCCATACGAGATCAATCCCAGTTCTGCAAAAAACACGAACACGTTCTTCCCATCGCTAACCGGGCTCGGCGAGGCTGGATCATTGGCCTTAAAGATCGGCATGTGTCGCGCGCGGGTAACATCGTGGCGCCACAAAAGTTTTCCTGTTTTCCGATCCAGAGCGAGTGTGATCAGTTTGTCGCCTTCGCTCGCGGTCAGGAACACGCGGTCGGCAGTCACCACCGGCGATGATCGTGCGAAGGGCACTGGTGTTTTCCAAACGAGATTCTTCGTCGGGCTAAACTCAGCAGGCAGCGCAAAGCCTTCGGCGACGCCACTGCCGTTCGGCCCACGGAATTGGGTCCATTCATTAGTACGAGTGGACGCAATCTTAGTCTGCTGCGCATTTGTTGTTGAGTTGGCGACAACGAATAACGTGATCGTTGTAACTAAGAGTGGGAGTGATCTTTTGGTTTTCATATGCTGAATCGTGCTTAGAGGAAATCGAAACCGCACGTCCTTTCAGGGCAAGCTAAACTCCGGTGTCTGGTGTGGTAATTCTCGCTGACTCGGAATAAGTAGGCAACCAAATTCTGCTTCAGCGCCAAAGGCGCGCAATAGGAAAGCCAGGGGCAAGCGTGAAGCACAGCGGAACGCGTCGCCCCTGGTGACAAAGAATGGTTTTTGAAGAGAGCACTGAAAGTGCGAAATACCAATATCAATTATTCCGCTCTTTCAGAGCTTCAACGGTCATGGCGCTCGTACCAGGGGCGACGCGCCTCACGTTGTTCGCCGCTTGCCCCTGGCTTTCGTATTGCGCGCCTTTGGCGCTGCAATTCCTATGTTTGCTGACTTTTGAGACAAAGGCGTAGGCAACCAAAATTCTACGTCGAGACTACCTGTGAACCAGGAACCTCGACTGCCGCGACCTAACCGTGATAAAAAACCGCAAGCTCTCGATAGTCCCCGGTGCGGCACAATACTCATGGTTAAAACACTTCTGCGAATCGCGATACTACTGCTGTCAGTCACCACCATTGCGGTGGCCCAAACACCGGAAACTGCGGCGAGCCACGTCAAGGCCGGACTCGCTGCCCAGGACGCAGGAAAATATGAACAGGCACTGCGCGAGTATGCAGCCGCATTACAACTCGATCCAAAAAACTTTGAGGCGCAGTTCGACACCGGCAGCTGCTACGCTCTGCTTGAGCGATGGGAACCAGCGGCGGCTGCTTACAAAGCGGCGCTACTCTTAAGACCAAACGAGCCCATCATTCATGTGGCACTCGCACAGGTGTATGTGCGCCTCGACCGCACTACTGAAGCGATCGACCTCCTCAAGCAAGCACTGCGCCTCGATCCAAAGGTCCCGCTCGCGCATCGCGCGCTCGCCGATTGCTACGTTCGTCTGAACCGGCGCGAGGAAGCGATCCGAACTCTTTCTGAACAAGTCCAACTAACGCCTGACGATCCCGAAGTCCTTCAAGATCTAGCCGTCCAATACCTGGAAGCCGGATCTTTTCGATCCGCCATCGAGCTCCTCGATCGCGTTGTTGCTTTGCAACCCGACAGGGTAGAGGCCTATTTAAATCTCGGTATTGCCTATGAACGATTGGGAGATTTGCAATCAGCAGTGAAAGCATATGCTCAGAGCGTGCGCCTTGCGCCGTCCAACGCACAAGCTCATTGCAATCTGGGTGTGGCGTTACAGAAAACCGGAAACCACAAGGAAGCCATCGCAGCGTTCAAACGTGCCACCGAGCTGAAGCCTGATTGGGGCATGGCTTACTTGTTCCTCGGCAAGGCGTATGAGGATCAAGGAGAGCGGGAAAACTTCCTTAACGCCGTCAGTGAAGCGAATCGGCTAATGCCCAATGAGCCTGAGATACTTATCCCACTTGCACACGCACTACGCGCCAACGGCAAATTCACAGAGGCGATCGAGCCTTTGCGAAAAGTGGTGTCCGTACGTCCGAACGATGTTAATGCTTTGTATCTGCTTGGCAACACATGTTTGATGGCGACCCGGTACGATGAAGCGATCGAGGTCCTCAACCGTGTGCTCGTATTGCAGCCCGATCACAGTGAAGCACGAGAACGTCTGCGCGTCTCGTTGGTGCGAAAGAACTTACAGCCTCGTCTCGAGTCACTAAAGCAACAAGCACAGCAAAGTCCCACTGACAGCAAAGTGCGGGCGAGATTGGCCGAGGCGTACAACGCGCTCGGAATGTTTGCTGAGTCCGAGCAGGAATATCTGAAAATACTTGAGCTGGAGCCGAAGAGCTTCGATTATTTGCTGAAGCTCTGCGTTAATTACTCGGAGTGGGGCAAGTTGGACCAGACCATCGAGTGTTATCAGAACGTTCTTAAGCAGAAGCAGCATCATGTGTTGTACATGAGCCTGGGTGACGCGTATCAGCGTCAGGGGAAGTTTGACGAAGCGATTGCCGCTTATCAGAAGTCGATCGAGTTGAAGCCCGATTTCACGTTTGCACTCTATGCGCTTGGCACTGCGTATCTGAAGCAGGGACGCGTTGAGGATGCAATTCAGCCGTTACAAAAACTGATCGAAGTCGAGCCCAAAAACGTTCCCGGCAATCATGCACTGGGCGTAGTCTACGCTCGCATGGGAAATAAGAGCGCCGCGATGCAGCAGTACTACATCCTCGAGAACCTCGACGCTCGTCTTGCCGCAAATCTGTTACAGGCCATCCCGAAATAGGAGCTTCTTTTGACTACGCGATTTCTCTTACTAATTCTTTCGCTCACGATGTTCATTCACACTGCCATGGCTCAAACGAAGTCGAGCAAACCAAGAGCACGCGATCTCGGCATTCCTTTTGACGGCACGCCGGCAGCATTGAATGCGATTACTGATGTTGCGGGAGTGGAAGTTGGACACGCGACTCTGATTTCGGGTGAAGGAAAGCTTGTGCCCGGCAAGGGTCCGGTGCGAACAGGCGTCACCGCCATCTTCACACGGGGCAAGAACTCCACCGATCAAGTCTTCGGTGCCTGGTTCACATTGAATGGGAATGGCGAGATGACTGGCACGACCTGGGTGGAAGAATCAGGTTTTATCGAAGGTCCGATCCTGATTACAAACACGCACAGCGTCGGCACTGTGCGCGATGCCGTCATCGCGTGGCAGATGAAAAAACAAGGGAAGACTTTCCAGCCGTGGTCGCTGCCGATTGTCGCTGAAACCTGGGATGGGTTTCTTAACGACATCAACGGTTTTCACGTTAAGCCTGAACATGTAGCTCAGGCGTTGGACCAGGCCGCTTCGGGACCAGTGGCAGAAGGTAACGTCGGCGGTGGCACAGGCATGGTGGTCCATCAGTTCAAGGGCGGCATCGGCACCTCGTCTCGGAAGTTTGAGATCGATGCGTCCAGTTACACAGTCGGCGTATTGGTCCAGGCGAATTACGGCAGTCGCGAGGGATTAATGATTGCCGGCGTTCCTGTAGGGCATGAGATCACGGATCTCATGCCGAAAAAAGCGCCAGTGGATACTGGATCGATCATCGTTGTGGTGGCGACAGATGCGCCGCTGCTTCCACATCAGTTGAAGCGCGTGGTAAAACGCGCTGCTCTCGGTATTGCGAGAACCGGCGGTATCGGTGGCAACTCGTCAGGCGATATCTTTATCGCATTTTCAACGGCCAACGCGGGTGCAGGCATGGAGACGAGTATGGCGACGCTGAAGATGCTGCCCAATGATCGCATCAATCCGATCTTCGCCGCGACAGTGCAGGCAACAGAAGAGGCGATTATCAATGCCATGGTGGCTGCCGAAACAATGACCGGCGTAAACGGCAACACTGTCTATGCCATTCCGCACGATCGATTGAAGGAGGTGTTGCGGAAATATAATCGGCTGAAGTGAAAGCTAACTCATTTGCATTTCAGTTGGCATTTCAGGGTTCATCAGTGACGCACCACCATCCGCGTAGATAATCTGGCCGGTGATCCAGCCGGCGTCTTCGGAACATAAGAGTCTTACAACGTTGCCGATATCCTCAGGAGTTCCGAGCCGGCCCATTGGGGTCCAGCCGCGTGTATGCCAACTGCGAATTAAATCCTGAACTTGCTGAGGCAGAGTGTTTAAAACGCTGTCCTCCGTCCATCCAGGACTGATTGCATTCACAGTAATTCTTCGTTTCGCCAATGCTACAGCAAAATATCGGACTAACGACTCCATCGCTGCTTTGGCGGAACCCATGCCTACCCAAGGCTGTAGGCCGCCTGTGCGGCTGCCTCCCGCATACGTAATGGCGAAGATTCTGCCTCCATCAGTCATGAGCGCAGCTGCCTCTCGCGCCGAAATCAGAAAGGCCTTCACTTGCGAATCGAAAGCCGCATTCAGCTGCTCGATCGTGATGTCCAGCGGCGAATAGAAAAAGGTTGGCGCTTCTGGTCGTGCGTTCGCAACAAAGATGTCGAGTTTTCCAAACTCCTCCTTAACTCTGCCGAATAGCGCGGCGATCTCATCCATCCGCATGACATCAGCCTGAACAATGAAGCCATCCGATCCGCGCTCGCGAATCTGCGCCAGCGTGTTGTTTGCAGCAGCTTCATTCTGGAAATAATGAACAGCGATGCGAACACCCTGCTCCGCCAGTTTCAGTGCGATTCCTCTGCCGATACCGCGCGAGCTGCCGGTGATCAAGGCATGTTTTGCATTGAGTGACATATCCAACCTCCTAAGTCTTCGGTGGATACAGTAGGGGCACATGAATCACGTTGCAAGTGATTCGACAACGGCCCCACCTATGCAGCAACGGCGGGTCTTCGGGTGTGCTCCGGCGCGCGTGATCCGCCATCACATCATCGGTCGCGTAAACTTGCAAACCGTGCTGAGCCGCTATGCGACGAGCGATCGTAGACTTGCCTGCACAGCTCGCGCCGCCGATCCAGTAGACGTGTTGGAGTTGTTCGCTCATTACTTAGATCACAGGTTACCATGTACATGAAAGGCAACTACTAATGAGAACGACTACAATCCGAATGATATTGGCGATGGCGAGTGTGGCGATCAGTTGTGCCGCATTAAGTTCAACATTTGCACGTGCGCAGAAATCGAGCGGTGGAAACCCGCTCAGCGGCACGTCGTGGCAATTAGTTAAGTTTCAGGGGCCTGACGAGAGAACCGTCACGCCGGATGATAAATCGAAGTACACGGTCGCATTTGGCAGTAATGGCCGCGTGGTAGCGCGAGTCGATTGCAATCGTGCCAGCAGCACCTGGAAAGCGAGCGCGAAGGGTGAATTAAAGTTTGGATCATGGTCGAGGACAAATGCGAAGTGTGGTCCTGGATCGCTTCACGATCATATCGTGTCTGAGGGTGCAGATGTGCGAAACTTCGCCATCAAGGATGGACACTTGTTCTTATCGGGAGGCGGCGGTTACTACGAATTAGAGCCGATGCCAAAACGCAATCACTGACAGTTGTGAGCCGCAGATTAATAGAACAAGTCAGGAAGAGGGGCTTGCCCCCGCTTTTGCCAGAATTCTAGTAGCAGCGGGGGCAAGCCCCTCTTCCTGACTTGTTCTAGTTTCACCCTTTTCACTCCTCTTGTTTTCCCATATGAGCGGTGTTATAGTCCTATGGCCAAGCCATAGGAGAATCCTCAGTGTCAACCAGGAATGAAATCTGGCAGGGAACACTTGCCCTCATGATCTTAAAAACACTCGATACGCTCGGGCCGCTTCATGGGTATGGAATTGCCCGTCGCATCGAGCAAACCAGTGGGGATCGACTCTCCCTGAATTACGGAACGCTCTATCCATCGCTGCTGAAGTTGGAGCAGGAAGGCTGGATCGTCTCTGAATGGGGTGTTTCCGAAAACAATCGCAAGGCGAAGTACTACAAGCTCACGCGCGCGGGCCGCAAACAACTCGAGAGAGAAGCCAAAGAGTGGAATCAGACCACCGCAATCGTCGCGCGCTTTTTCGAACCAGTGGAGGGTCAGTCATGAGACAACTTCGCGCGTGGCTGTTGAGATTCAAAGGATTATTCGGGAAAGACGCTCGCGATCGCGACTTCGCAGAGGAGCTCGAGAGCCACCTGCAAATGCATATCGACGACAACATCCGTGCCGGGATGTCGCCGCAGGAAGCCAGGCGCGTAGCGGTAATGAAGTTGGGCGGCGTCGATCAAACAAAAGAAGCTTACCGCGATCGCGCCACGATTCCGTTCTTCGAAAGCGTGGTCCAGGATCTGCGCTTCACGTTCAGACAACTCCGCAAGAATCCAGCTTTCACCGTTACTGCCATCGCGATGGTAACGCTTGGGATCGGCGCGAGCGTGGCGATCTTTGCTTTCGTCGATGCCGCACTCATCAAGCCATTGCCTTACCAGGATCCTTCGCGTCTCCTCTTTGTAACGGAGAAGACGCCAGAGCTTCCGAGCGCCAATCTTTCATATCCTGACTATCTCGACTGGAAGAAGCTCAATCGAGTTTTCGACTCGATGGACGCCTACACTCAACGCAGCTACACGCTCAGCACGTCTGCCGGAATGCAAATGGTCGATGGCGCCCGTGTAAGTGACGGCTTCTTTAGTACACTTGGTGTCAATCCTTTGCTCGGTCGCAATTTTTACGCCGGCGAAGATCTACCTGAAGCACTTCGTACAGTAATCCTGAGCTATGCCTCATGGCAAAAACGTTTTGGCGGTAAACAGGAGATTATCGGCCAGTCGATAACCCTGACTGAAATACCGTACACCATCGTCGGAGTGCTGCCACAGAATTTTCATTTTGCGCCTGTTGAGAATGCCGAGTTTTGGACCACTCTTCACGCTACAAGTGAGTGCGATCAGAGACGCAGTTGTCGTTACCTGAGTGCAATAGCACGTCTGAAAAACGGTATGTCGAGAGATGCAGCACTCGCTGATGTCACGCGTATCGCTAAAGACCTCGAGACTCAATACCTGGATTCGAATCGCAATATCGGCGCAACCGTCTCACCGCTGTCGGACGTAATTGTCGGCGACGTCAAGCCGATTTTGCTGCTCCTACTTGGCGGCGCAGGCTTGTTGCTTCTGATCGCGTGCGTCAACGTCGCAAGTCTCCTGCTGGTGCGCTCGGAGACACGACGGCGCGAGCTCGCAGTTCGACGTGCGCTTGGCGCAACGAGAGCGCGCCTGATTCGGCAGTTTGTTATTGAAGGTCTGGTTCTGGTTGCCGCGGGAACTGTGGTCGGCCTTGTACTCTCCCACTGGGCCATGCAGATCCTGATCCGACTCATCCCAACTGAGATGATGGCCGGCATGCCATATCTCAACGATCTTGGATTGAATCCTCGTGTGCTCATCTTCGCACTCACGCTTGCTGTATTTGCAACCGCACTCTTTTCACTTAGTCCAATCTTTCGACTAACAAATGCAGACGTGAGAGAAGGTATGGCCGAAGGTACTCGTGGTACTGCCGGCAGAGTCTGGACGCGAATCGGCTCCAAGCTCGTAATCCTTGAGTTAACAACAGCGATGGTGTTGTTGGTTGGAGCAGGGCTGCTCGGCAAGAGTTTTTATCGCTTGCTACAGGTAGATCCGGGCTTTGACACAACTCATCTGATCACAATGAGTGTTAGAGCACCGGTATCGGCTTATGACAAGGACGAACAGGCTCTGGCACTTCAGCGAGAAATTGTGGACCAGGTCAAGACACTTCCCGGAGTAACGTCAGTAGCACTAACCCGCCAGTTGCCATTGGATTTCAATGGAAACACAGACTGGATCAGGTTTGTGGGTCGCGCTTATAACGGAGAACACAACGACGTAAATGTGCGAGGAGTCAGCTCCGATTATTTTGCAACACTGCAAGCCAGACTGTTGCGGGGCCGAACGTTCACAGACTCGGAAGATATAACCAAGCCAAAGGTCGTCGTCATCAATCAAACTTTAGCGAACAAGTATTATCCCGGCGAGGATCCGATTGGGCAACGCTTCGGTGATCTTGAACTAAATCCGAGATCGATCAAGGAGATCGTCGGTGTCGTCGACGATATCAGAGAAGGACCATTGGATTCGGAGATCTGGCCCGGCTATTACTATCCCATTAATCAACATCCGAATGTTGGATATTCAGTCGTGGTCCGGACTAGCCGGAGAGAGGAGTCGCTCATACCAACGGTTGCCGATGCTATACGTCGAATCGATTCAAGGATCACGATTTCAAGTCAGACGACGATGACGGCGCGAGTCAACCAGGGGCCGACAGTCTACTTGCGCCGTTCTTCGACGTGGCTTGTTGGAGGTTTCGCGGCGGTGGCGTTGCTGCTTGGAGTTGTTGGACTCTATGGAGTGATTGCTTACTCCGTCACTCAACGCACGCGCGAGATTGGAGTCCGCATTGCACTAGGCGCACAGCACAGTACGGTTTATCGACTCATTCTCAAGGAGGCGGGTGCGTTGGCACTTGCAGGAATTGTGATCGGGACTGGGTGTGCGATTCTCGCTGCTTCATTGATGCGCAAACTGCTCTTCGGCACTCCGCCATGGGACGTCACAACGCTGGTTTGTGTGGCGGTTGTATTGGGAGCGTGTGCGTTGTTGGCGAGCTTCCTCCCCGCACGACGCGCAGCGTCAGTAGATCCAATCTCCGCATTGCGCGCGGAGTAGCGCGACAGTGCCAGTGCAAGGAACCACCCACCCGCTATCGCAGGTGGTACTGACCTCTTCCAAGCAACAGTCAGTATCACCTGCGATAGTGGGTGGGTGGCTCACATTTACAGAATGTCCAGCCGGTCACAAAAGAATTTACTTCCTCCAAGTTGTTTGTAGATCTTTGCGCCTTTTTGTGCCTTTTTGCGGCCTATTTGGTTGGTTCGATGGTGAGACGTTCAAAGCGTGCGGTCATCTTTGGTTTTCCGCCTGCGGTAAGTGCTACTCGCACTCCTCTATCCCATGGCGGGAGGAAACTGCCGTCGATCTCTTCGCCTATTTCACGCCAATGAATTTGGTCGCTGCTGAATGCAAAACGAAAACGGTGACCATCTCTTGCAGTCGTTCGTAGGAAAACGATTCCGGCTGAAGGTGCGTCGCTTGTTTGCAATACCTCGCGTATGTTTTTCCGGCGCTGCCACAACTCAACTTTTCCATCTCCAATGGTGACACCAATCGCGTTCTCGCTATCGCCATATGCCGAAAGACCAGCGACGGCTCCGCCTGTCAATCCGCGTGTGTCGATCGCAGTCTGCGCAACGTAGTTACCCGTTGTGGTTGAGCGTGCGAAAACTGCACCAATCGGATTGCCGGCCTGCTGTTCGTTCGGCGACAGCAGTAAGCGTCCTCCTCTTGCGCTCTCGATGCGGACTGACGGTTCATTTGCCTGCGGCCATTGCCATCCTGGCAGCCGCGTTTGAAATTCGTCTTTGAACGTCTCAGGAGATTTAGTTGCGCCCAAAGCAAAAGGAACATGTGCATGTTCGGATGGTCCATGGCCGGCATTGATGATGGGCCAGTCATTCTTCCATTCAACTTCATCGAGAAGGCCTTGCCGGCCGACGTAAACGAAATCTGTATTTTGGTACGCGTGATAAAGCAGAAAGTCGCGACCCGCTTGATCCGAGAC
>DASUYO010000139.1:0-8433 GCA_036377375.1 Pyrinomonadaceae bacterium | reverse complement strand
CGGCGTTTGAGATTGACGAATACGCGAGCAAACGTTTCGAGTTTTCCTGGCTGACGGCCGCCCAATTCCCTACCATGATCGTGATTGCTGCCACGAGTCCCAACAGTGGCGCCCAGTCAGCGCGCATTGGTCCAAGCGCTTCACTGAAGATGCGTGCATAGAGCGCGAAGCTTGCAGCCTTCGACCCGGTCGAGAGGAACGCAGTGACAGAAGTGGGCGCACCTTCATAAACGTCTGGTGCCCACATGTGAAACGGCACGGCGGCCACTTTAAAGAAGAGGCCGGCGCCCAGTGCAATCATGCCCAGAAGCAACATTGGCCTGAGACCTGTAATCAGTTGATCGCCGCCCTCCGCTCCGGACAGCGCACCCTGAACCCGCGGCACGATCTGCGAAAGACTGCTGCCGATCTCGCCGACGTTCGTGGAACCCGCGACGCCGTAAATCAACGACATGCCATAAAGTAGTATGCCCGATGAAAAAGCACCGAGCAGGAAATACTTCATCGCTGCTTCATTCGACTTCTTCTCGCGTTTCGTGAAAGCCACGAGCACATAAAACGTGAGCGCCATCAACTCGAGACTGATGTAGAGGGAGATCAGATCGTAGCCGCAGGCAATAAACATCATGCCGACGGTGGCGAAAAGAATGAGTGCGTAGTATTCGCCGTGCTGTTCTCCTTCGATATCGAGGAAGCGTGTGGAAATGCCGATGGCCAGAGCCGCGGAGATCAAAAAGATTGCTTTGAAGAGAAGTGCGAAGCCGTCGACTCGCACCATGCCGTAAAAGCCGTCGAACGGCAGCGAGGGGCCCATGTACCACCACTGCATAGCGAGCGAGACGAAAGCCAGCGCGATACCGATGAGCGAGAAGTACGCAGTCATCTTGCTCTTGCGATACGGCAGAATCACTTCCATCACCAGCGCCACGCACGCGCAAGTAGTCAGAATCAACTCCGGCGCGATCAGCTGTAGATCGGCAGCGCTAATGATCGAGGTGGTGTTGGCTTGTAGAAGAAACATCTTAATGAATTATGTTTAGTTTAGAGTTCAGCCTTTAGGCTGCTGCTTAGTTGGCCACGCAAGCAAGCTAAAGCTTGAACTCTGAACTTTTACCGTTCCATCTTCGCGGCCTGAGCGGGTGCCGCTGTGCCGGGGATCACGTAATCCGGTCTGACCTGCTTCACAATCGCATTCACGGGCTGCTCAATGTATTCGAGAAACGGCTTCGGATACACACCGATCCACAACGACATGATCATCAGCGGAACCATGTAGGCCCACTCGCGAACGCTCAGATCCGGCAAACGCTCATTCTTCGGATTATCGATCGTGCCGAAGAACATTCGCTGGTACAGCCAAAGGAAGTATCCAGCGTTAAGAATGATTCCGAGCGCCCCCATCGCGGCCCAAACCGGATTTGCCTCAAACGCTCCGCGCAGCGCCAGGAATTCCGAAATGAACACCGCCAGCAGCGGAAGTCCAATCGCAGTCATCACCATGCCGAGAAAAATTGCTGCGTAACCCGGCATGACATGCGACAGCCCGCCAAACTCCGCGACGTTGCGCGTGTGTCGCCGCTCGTAAATTATTCCGACCAGCAGAAAGAGCGCGCCGGAATAGATGCCGTGATTCACCATCTGCATCACGCCGCCGTTGACGCCGTTCGGATTGAGTGCAAACAGTCCGAGCATCACCATTCCCATCGACGACACTGACGAGTAGGCGACGAGCTTCTTCACATCGCCGTCTTTTTTAACGACGAAATACATTGCGGCCAGAGCACCGTAGATAATGCTCACAATCGCGAGAAAGACCATGACGCTGCGCACGCCAAACGTGCCGAACTGGCTTTGATCTTTTGAAGCGCCAGGAAACATCGGCAAGTTGAATCGATAGAAACCGTAGGTTCCCAATTTGAGCAGAATGCCCGCGAGAATCACTGAACCTGCCGTAGGCGCCTCGACGTGAGCATCCGGCAGCCAGGTGTGAAACGGAAACATCGGCACTTTGATCGCGAAGCCGAGCGCGAAGGCAGCAAAGAGCAGTACCTGCACATTCATCGGCACATATGTTCCCATCGCCTGCATGTAAAGGATGTTGAAGGTTCCCGTTGCTCCACCGGTGTAATGCGCTGCTGCATCAAGCGTTCTAGCGACCAACTCTGTCGCCTGTTGATTTCCAGCGACCAGGCGAATGCCTTCCTGCGTGATCTTGCTGGTGACCGTCGTGTCCTGCGTCAGGAAGTACATCTTCAAAACACCGAGCAGCATCACCACCGAGCCAACGAGCGTGTAGAGAAAGAACTTGATAGCTGCGTAGAGTCGATTCTCACCGCCCCAGATTCCGATCAGGAAATACATCGGCACCAGCGACACTTCGAAGAACAGGTAAAAGAGAAACAGATCCATCGAAGCAAAGACGCCGATCACTGCTGTCTGCAAAAGCAGCAATAGGACGTAATATTCCTTCTCGCGCTTTTGAATGTATTCCCACGAAGACAATGCGGCGATCGCGCCGAGCAGCGTAGTCAGAATGATCAGCAGCACGGCAACGCCGTCTACGCCCATTTGGTAACGCGCGCCGATGATCGGTATCCACTGGCGGTCTTCGAGAAACTGCATGCCGCCCATGCCGCGGTTGTATTTCAACAACCAGAGCGAAAGTACGAAGTCGAGCGCAAACCAGGCAGTAGCAAATCGCTTAATCAGGCTCGACTGATCTTTTTTCATGAGCGCGAGAATGAGGATCGCACCCACTGCGGGCAGCCACGTTACAAAGGAGAGAATATAGTTATTCATTTGAATTCAGTGTAAATCCGTAACCAATCCGTCTAAATCCGTGTTACCGAAAGACCGCGAGAATATCGCGCGCAAAGAACACTGCAACAGCTACCATCAATCCCAGCACCATCACGAGCGCGTAATTCTGCGTGAATCCTGTTTGCGCAGCGCGGAACAATGGCGACATCAATCGCATGATGAACGCGGCGATTGCATTGACGAGTCCATCAACCAAATACTGGTCGGCAGCACCAACGATGCGACTGGACAGACGGCCCAACGCGGCAAGACCATTGACGATCCCGTCAATCAGCTTCGCATCAAAGCGATAGACAGCAACGGCAAGGTCCATTGTGCGTCGTGTGATGGCCCAGCCATAGAATTCGTCGACCCAGTATTTGTTGTAACTGGCAACATAAAGCGGGCGCAGTCGTTGTGACCAGATACCCGCGAGTGCCGGTCGCCAGATGTAGAACAGACCGCCCAGCAACATACCGATACCTGCGACGACTAGCGAAATAACAATGAAGATCCATTCGGTTGCGAGCTCGCTGTGCGTTGACGCTTCGACTGAATGCGCGAGGTTGAATCCTGTAGCAGGATAAGGAGCCGGAACAAAGCGGCCCGCTTCACCTGTTGCCGCGGACTCACCGTGTGCATTCTCAGAGGGGGCGGCCTCGTGACCACCTCCGGGCGTGTTGAACTGACGCGTCAAAGGGTTCCAAATGACAGGATTGAGCCAGCTCACGATGTTAAGCCTGCCGCCCGGATATTCACTTCCAGTAACGCTGCGGAACGCTGGTCCAATACCAACAAATCCGCCGATCACAGCAAACAATGCAAGCACCGCGAGCGGCACCCACATCGAAGGCGGCGACTCATGCGGCAGATGTGCGCCGTGGTGATCTCCATGTCCATGCGTGCTCACGTGATGCGCCACATCTTCGTGCACTGGCCCAACGTGCTCGCCTGGCTCATGTCGCGGACGATCACCGGCGGATGCGCGCTTTGCGTCATGCGGAGCCAGACCTTTGTCGTAAGCGGACGCGTGTGCTTCGTCGGCTTCGCCGCCTGCGCCTTCGAGGAATCTCTCGCGGCCCCAGAACGTCATCGCCATCAAACGCGTCATATAGAACGCCGTGCACGTGGCCGCGATCGTTCCGATGATCCAGACAAGCCAGCCGAGCGGGATGTGTGTTGTCGAAGCAGCATTCCAGAGTATTTCGTCTTTGGACCAGAAGCCGCTGAACGGGATGATGCCGCAGATGGCAAGCCAGCCGGCCATGAATGTCCAGTATGTGTAAGGCATGTACTTCTTCAGACCGCCCATGCGACGCATGTCCTGCTCGTGATGCATGCCGTGAATCACGCTGCCGGCGCCGAGGAACATCAGTGCTTTGAAGAACGCGTGCGTCATCACGTGGAAGATGCCGATGACAAACGCGCCCACGCCGCAGGCCATGAACATAAAGCCGAGCTGGGAAACGGTCGAATATGCGAGCACCTTCTTGATGTCGTTCTGGGTGATGCCGATCGTGGCGGCAAAGATCGCAGTCGCAGCGCCGACGAGCGCGACGACCAACAGCATCGTTTGCGAGTGCTGGAAGATGACGTTTGTGCGCGTCACCATGTAAAGACCGGCAGTGACCATTGTCGCAGCATGGATCAGTGCCGAGACTGGCGTTGGACCAGCCATCGCATCCGGCAGCCAGACGTGCAGTGGCAGTTGTGCAGACTTTCCGCACGCGCCGACAAATAGTCCGAGTGCAATCCAGGAGAGAATGCCCCAGTGACCGAGCGTCTCAATTGGATAGTCTTTTGCCTGGTTGAATACGTCCGTGTATTGCGCGCTGCCAAACGTGGCGATGACGCCGAAGACTGCAAGTGCAAATCCGAAGTCGCCGATGCGATTAGTGATGAATGCTTTGCGTGAAGCGTTTGCAGCTTCCTGTCGATCGAAGTAGTAGCCGATCAACAGATAAGAACAGAGGCCCACACCTTCCCAGCCGACAAACATCATCAGGAAGTTTGAGCCCATCACGAGGACGAGCATCGCGAACATGAAGAGTCCCATGTAAGCGAAGAAGCGATAAAAGCCGGCTTCGCCGTGCATGTAGCCGGTGGCGAAGACAAAGATGCACAAGCCGACGCCGGTCACGATCAACATGAAGATCGCTGACAATGGATCGAGCTGATAGCTCCACTCGATGTTGAGCAGTGCGAAACGGTGCATCGGTTCGCTGGCGAAGCTGATAATTGGACCACGGTGGCTCCGCTCGTCGGGTGTCATCGCCGCGAGCTGTTCTTCGAAATTTTTTTGGGTTGCAGCATCGAGGCGTGCCTGCATACCCTGATTAACGCTGACGGCGCCGCCCGGAATCCAGGTGAAACTGAAACCATCCTGGCTGGTGAGATAAGGCTGCGGCCACTGGGAATTCCCACCGAATCCGTACGAATAAACAGCGGCAACGCTGATGAGAAAAGAGAGCGCGACAGATCCGACCGCAATCCCGCCGATTAGCGTTTCGGAAAAGCGAAACTTGCGGCCCAGGAAACCGTTAACGGCGGCGCCGATTAGAGGTAGCAGGGGAACTAGCCAGATGTATTTTTGCATTCGGAAATCTAAATAAGTCCTATTACCACTTCAACAGATCGATCTCGTCTACCCAGATCGTGTCTTTATTCCGGTAAAGCGCGATGACGATGCCCAAACCAATCGCGGCCTCGGCTGCGGCGACGACGATCACGAACACCGTGAATATCTGTCCGGCAAGCGCGTTGGCGCTGCCGGTTTCGGACAGATAACGAGAGAACGCGATGAAGTTCAGGTTCGCAGCGTTGAGAATCAACTCGATCGACATGAAGATGACGATGATGTTCCGCCGTGTTAAGACGCCGGCCACTCCGATGATGAACAGCAGCGCACCAATCACCAGAAACTTCGACAGATCGGGATGGGCCGCCGCGTAGAGCATTTGCTGTCCGCGCGTACGCTCGGTTTCTTGTAGTAACAATATGAAGAGACTCAGCATAGTGATCTGCGTCAATCTACGTTAATCTGCGGCAAAGTCGGATTTTCTTGCAAAACCTCCGGATCGACGTCGTCCGCTGACGCTTCCTGCTTGAGTGTTCGCGCCAGCATCACGGATCCGATAATCGCTACCAGCAACAACACGCTCGCGATCTCAAACGGCAAAGATGCGTAGCGATACAGACTACCGCCAACTCCTTCAACATCTTTCGTGATGCGGCTGCTGCCGGTTGCTGAAGTGGCGTGCGACTGATCGCGAGCGGCCTCTTGTGCAGCGAGTACTTCGGGCGTGGCCGGATGGAGTGTCTGCAAACCGCGATGGCCCTGGTTCACTGAGTAAAGCATTCCACCGACAAGCAGCAGACAAAAGATCAAGCTCGTCGTAACCTGTCGCTGGTTGTTGAAAATCTCTTCGCGTCCATGTTCTTCGGCGCTGACGTTGACGAGCATGATCACAAAGAGAAACAGCACCATCACGCCGCCGACGTAAACCAGGATCTGCACACCCGCGATGAACTCCGCGCGCGACAACACGAACAGCGCCGCAACCGAAACGAGCGACGAGATGAGAAACAGCGCACTATGCACGGCATTGCGCGCCATCACCGTCAACAACCCGGCGAAGATCGCCGCAAGCGCGAAGATCCAGAAGAAGAGGGCTTCGTAACCGGAAAGGGGCATCGTTTATTGGCCGCAAAAAAGCACAAAAATCGCAAAAAGAAATTAGAAGTAAGGCGCCTAAAAGCAAAAATGATTTTGTGCTTTTTGTGCCTTTTTGTGGCTCGCTTTAACTTGTGTACTTCACCGTTTCGCGACCTTGCTCGAGCATTTCGCGATTCCAGACGAAGCCGGCGCGCGAATAGGTGGCAAGCTCAAAATCCTGCGTCAGTTCCAAACACGAAGTCGGACACGCTTCCTGGCACAAGGCGCAAAACATACACCGGGAAGTATCGAAAATAAATTCGTCGAGCACTTTCTTCCTGCGCGGCTTGCCCGCCACAATGATCTCAACGTCCATCGGAATTACGTCGATACAATCCTCAGGACACGCGATCGCGCAAAGGTTGCACGCGATGCACAGCGTGTCGTGTGTGTCCGGATCCATGTTGAGGCGGGGCGCGCCGTGGAAGCGTGGCGCGACGTCGGGACGAACCTTCGGATACTGTTCGGTATAGATTCCCTTACCTGCGACAGGATCTTTGTCAGTAAGAGCGCCGAGGTTGAACTTCAACGTCAGCCCGAGTCCTTTGATCAGATCGATCATGAAGAAGCGTTTGAGCTTCTGAGCGAACGTCGGCTTTGGAGTTTTAACTAATGACATAACTTAACTACCTGGCTGAACAGCGGGTTTGCCTTTAGGCACATTCACCAGCCTGATATTTCTGCGCTGCACCTTCAAATTGAAATCTCTCGAGCGCCAATTGATGCGCGCGAGCAGCGCTGCCGTGGCAAACAAACCCAGCACACCCATAACAACCATGATCCCTTTACCGGTCGCCGTCAGGTTCAAGCCACGATCGAGAGACTCGATCGTCGTGATTCCTCTATAACCATTAAGGGCCTGAACGAGGAAGATTGCAAATCCCGAGAGCACGATATTGATTAGGGCCGAAGGTATTAACCACTTCCAGCCAATATCCATTAACTGATCGTAACGAAAGCGCGGCAACGTCCAGCGCAGCCAGAAGTAGACGTACAGAATGACGGACGTTTTAACTAGGAACACCAGAACACTCAACGCGACATACAAGTTGTGATGTCCGCTCGCTTCGAGCCTGTAAACGAACGGGAAGTACCAGCCGCCAAGATAAACCGTCGTCGCCACAGCTGAGACAACAACCATCGCCGCATACTCGGCCATGAAGAAGAGCGACCAGCGCATGCCGGAGTATTCAGTGTGAAAGCCCGCGACGAGCTCGGATTCTGCTTCGGGCAGATCGAATGGCGCGCGATTGTTCTCTGCGATGCCGCTAATTAGAAACAGCAGGAATCCCGCTGGTTGATACACGATGTACCAGATCGAATCTGAGCCCTGCGCCGCGACGATTCCTGAGAGTGAAAGTGTGCGTCCAAACATCAACGCGCCGATAAGCGACAAACCCATCGCGACTTCGTAAGAGACCATCTGTGCACTGGATCGCAATCCGCCAAGCAGCGCGTATTTCGAGTTGGATGACCAGCCGGCAAGTATTAAGGCCAGCACACCGACACTCGAAACCGCGAGCACCAGCAGTAAGCCGATATTTACATCAGCAATGACGGCCCAATCCGGACCAAACGGAATGACTGAGAAGACGATGAATGCCGAAGCGACGGCGATATAAGGCGCGAAGAAGAAGATCCAGCGATCGGCGTTTTCGGGAATGAAGTCTTCCTTGACTAGCAACTTAAGTCCGTCGGCAATTGGCTGGAGCAGTCCCCATGGTCCAACGCGCATCGGGCCGAGTCGGGCCTGCATGAACGCGGAGATCTTTCGCTCCAGGTAAGTCGCGTAGGCGACCCAAAGCGCGACAAGCGTGACGATCAGTCCGATCTGGATCAGCGGCCAAACGAAGAAAGTAATCTTTTCCGCGCTGAGTCCGGTCCTTAGCAAAAGATCGTTCAGTACATCAATTGGTGCC
>DASUYO010000138.1:0-7365 GCA_036377375.1 Pyrinomonadaceae bacterium | reverse complement strand
CGAAATCCGCCATCAGTGATCGCCGGAAGTGGAGATAGCAGTCGAGGATCGACACGAACACGCGAAGTATCCAGGGCGAGCAGTGTTGTGCCGCCGCCGCTGGCATTCATCAGGTGACCCGTGGTCGAAATAACTGCCGAGTGCGCGTCGGTGTTCAAAGCGACGCGAATGGTCGGTTCCGGACCGGCTGAAGGGGTCAACGTTGGTGAGGGTATGATTGGTGTTGTTGCAGCAGGCGGCGTCCACGTCGGTTGCGAGCGGCGTGGGCGAGTAGCTTCGGTGGTTTGTTGCTGGCCGAAAACGATGGGGAGAAGAAACGAATAAGCCAACAGCAAAGTAATGGCTTTCCGCACGAGCATCAGTGCGGATACTACTACAAAACCAGCCACAGATTACACGGATTACACAGATCTCCCTATTCCCATGAGCCCCAACTCTATGGTATAGACGGTGCAAACCCCCGGTACCAGGATTAGCGGCAGCGGCTTTTTGGTCTGTCCCAGACAATTGAGGAGGCTTGGCAGTCCTCATGAGGAAGACTACTTCCCGAAGCGTTCCGTTCCTTGCGATCGCGGCGCTTGTCTCGGCGCTTGTGGCCATTAGCTGTCTGCCCAAACCACCAGGCGAGAGCGGCGATATCACGATCACGCTTTACGGATTCTCGATCATGAAGGAATCCCTGGAGAAGGCGATTTTTCCCGCCTTCACAGCGAAATGGAAACAGCAACACGGCCAGGTGACGCAATTTCAGTCTTCGTTTGCCGGCTCAGAGACCGTCACGAATCAGATCCTTCGTGGTGCTCCGGCTGAAATCGCGATTCTCTCGATTGACCGCGACGTGCAACGATTACAAAAAGATGGATTTGTAACTTCTGACTGGCATTCTTCACCGGGGCGGGGAATTGTCAACAAGACTCCCTTCGTGATTATCGTTCGGCACGGTAATCCGAAAGGCATTCGCGACTTTTCGGATCTGGCGAAGCCGGGAATCCGATTGATCCATCCGGACCCGATCAGTTCCGGCGGCGCGCAATGGTCCATACTTGCGATCTACGGGTCGGAGTTGAAGAAGTCGGAAAAGGAATCGGGAGAACCTGACAAGAGTCGCGCCTTGCAAACACTGCGATCGATTTGGAAGAACGTGATCTCGACGCCCGGTTCAGCTCGCGAAGCGCGAACCACTTTCGAGCTCGGCAATGGCGACGCGCTGATAACTTATGAGTTCGACGCATTGCTCATGAAGCAGGCGAACGCGCCAATCGAAATCGTTACGCCACAGGCGACGATCTTCAGCGAGCATCCTGCGGTTGTGATTGATAAGAACATTACTGCTGCCAAGCGTCCTGTAATTGATGCGTTCATGCAGTATCTCTGGAGTGATGAAGCTCAACGGGCGTTCGTCAATTTCAACTTCTATTCGACGACAAACGATGCTTTCAACCAGGCAAACACAGCGTTTGCACATATCGAGATGCCCTTTACGATCGAATATTTTGGTGGCTGGGAAAGGGCGTATCCGGAAGTGATTGAACAAGTGTTTCGGGATCAGGTGCAGCGTAAGTGAGTACCATCGCTCCAGCATTGCGACACGTGCGCGGGTTCGACGTGGTCCGACCGCTCAGTATCGGCATGCTTGTGTTCATGATGATGCCGCTGGTATTCCTGCCGCTCGCTTCCATATTCATCTTCGGAACCAGCAATGGATTGGATAAGTTTTGGGCCGCACTGATGGCACCCGAAGCTGTGTTTGCGCTGAAACTCTCGCTAGCCACGAGCTTCTGGGCCACAGTCTTCAATGTGATCTTTGGGCTATTCGCAGCGTATGTCTTGTCACGTTATGACTTCTGGGGGCGCAACGCTCTGATCGTCACGATCTCGCTTCCCACCGCCATTCCGACCGCTGTTGCGGGGTTCGCGTTGCTGTTGCTTTGGGGTCCATACGGCACGCTCGGGCGGCTGCTGACACCGCACGGGTTTCAAATCATGTTCACTGCCGGGGCGATCATTCTGGCCAATATTTTTGTCACCTTCCCGCTCGCGTTCGGCGTGATCAAACCAGTGTTCGATACAATGAGCCACTCGCTCGAGGAGGCTTCGGCGACAATCGGCGCCACTCGCTGGCAAACGTTCTGGCATGTCACGTTGCCGTCGTTGCGCGGTGCGATCGCTTCGGGCGCGTTGCTGACGTTCGCGCGCGCCGTCGGTGAGTTTGGCTCAACAATTCTCGTATCCGGTAATCTTGCCGGACGAACACAGACCGCGCCGCTCTATATCTTTGCAAAATTCAACGAGGGCCAGATCGAGGCGGCGAATGCGATTGCGATCGTCCTGGCCTTGTTCTCGTTTCTGATTTTTAGTGTGCTCTTTTTCGCGCGTGACTGGCTGGACGTTGACTGAGTTTATCTGTCTAATCTGTGAATTGTGAAAGCTAAAGAGACGCTCATTCCCAA
Organism: Pyrinomonadaceae bacterium; assembly: GCA_036377375.1. Taxonomy (GTDB): domain Bacteria; phylum Acidobacteriota; class Blastocatellia; order Pyrinomonadales; family Pyrinomonadaceae; genus PSRF01. Next base: position 4,915 of record DASUYO010000138.1, on the reverse strand, counting down.
ACGTGAAGAGCCGGTGGCCAACGCGGCGCCGTCATCAGCCGCTGCAAGTGTCATCGGACTCAGCAAACGCTTCGGCAAAACGAGTGTGCTCGAAAACATCAGCTTTGACGTTGCGGAAGGTGAAGTTCTGGTCCTGCTCGGTGCGTCGGGAAGTGGCAAGACGACAATCCTGCGCATCATCGCAGGTCTCGAAATGCCGTACACCGGAAAAATAATTCTACACGGCAAAGACGTCACTGAGTTGCCGGCGAGGGAACGAGGTGTCGGAGTCATCTTTCAGTCGTACGCTCTGTTTCCGAAGATGACTGTCGAGAAGAACATTGGTTATGGCCTCCGCATCCGCAAGCGCAAGCGCAAGGAGATTCGCGAGACGGTGAACGAGCTGTTGAAGCTGGTCCAACTCGACGAGCACCGCAAAAAGTATCCGTCGCAGCTCTCCGGCGGACAGCAGCAGCGTGTGGCGATTGCTCGGACACTCGCGTATAAACCGGAGGTCTTGTTGTTTGACGAGCCGTTCGGCGCGCTCGACACGCAGACGCGTGTTCATCTTCGTCGCGAGATTCGTGCGCTGCTGAAGAAAGTGAACGTACCTTCAATTTTCATCACGCACGATCAGGAAGAAGCTCTCGAGCTCGGCGATCGTGTCGCCGTGCTCAATGTGGGCCACATAGAGCAGATCGGCACTCCGTTCGAAATCTATAACTATCCCGCGACTGAGTACGTCGCGACGTTCCTCGGCGCTGCCAACCTTCTCGATGCGGTGATCCGGCAGGATTTTCTCGAGGTCGGTTCAACGCAAATTCCGGCGACGCTTGATAGTGAGAAATTTAAACCGGGCGATTGCGTGAAGATCGTGTTCCGACCGGAGGATGTTTCGCTGAGTCGCGGCGACATTGCGCGCGCGGACCACCCACGAATCGGCAAGGCGCGCATCGAAGAGATTGCTTTCGTCGGAGCCTACGAACGACTTCGTTTGCGCATGGACCTTGGACCAGAGGAGTGCAAAACTGACGAGACTCCCTACTACCTCACTACACAACCACCCGAGCGTCAAACGTCCAAAGCCATTATTGCCACGCGCCCAAAACCTGAAGCGAGTGCCACGCGATTGCATGTTGGCGAACGCGTCACTGTGGCGCTGACGTCTTTCACAGTCTTACCACTTCAAAGCACCAAGGGCACAAGTTGAGAAAAGTTGCGCCTGCATTTTTTCTGCTGTTTATGCTGTGCACGGCGGTCTATGCACAGGTAGATCACACCGATAATCAGATTTGGACTGACGTTCAAGTAGCGGTGCCGATGACGAAGACAGTTGACTTCAATATTCTCGGCACGCTCCGTCTCGGTCGCGATATTAGTCGTCCGGTTGACGAGCGCACCGGCGTCGGATTTTCTTTCAAGTTCGGAAAATATCTGACTGTCGCGCCGAACTATTTGCACATCGCGACGCAGCCTGTTCGTAACCGCAGAGGCTGGGAAAATCGATTATCGCTGCCACTGACACTTCGTTTTAATCTCGACAAGTTCAGGTTAAGTGATCGGAACATGTTCGAGCGTCGTATCCGGCATCCAGGTATCACCTCGACGCGTTATCGAAACCGCTTGCAGATCGATCACGCGGTTGGTCCCGATAAAATGAACTTGTCATTGTTCGTTGCGGACGAAGTTTTCTACGACTGGAGCGTCGACCGTTGGGTGCGGAACCGCTTCACCGTCGGCGCGAGCAAAGTCTTCAACAAACACTACACTCAAGACTTCTACTACCTCCGCCAGAACGACGGCATCAGCATCCCCGGCAACCTCAACGTCCTCGGCACCACGCTCAGATTCAGACTGTAGCCACAAAAGGCAAAAAGCTCGAATAATTTCTGTTTGTGCTTCTTGTGCTTTTTTGCGGCTATAGACTAGAATTTTTTCATGACCAAGGCCGAAATACTTGACGAGTTGCCCCGCCTCAGTCCAGAGGAGCGACATGAGATTCGCCTCAAGTTAAGTGAATTGGACGGCGATCTTTGGCTCGATCATGACGACCCTCTCACTGAACACGATAAAGCGCTTATCGAGGCTCGCATCGAAGCTCATGAGAGAAATTCTGAATCGGCAATTCCCTGGGAAGACTTTAAAGCTCGTTTGAATCGGAGAATTGGTGAGTGACCTCACACTTGTTGTTCGGCCTGAGGTGAATGACGATCTGTTAGAAGCCGAGGCTTGGTACAACAAAAAAGAATCAGGATTAGGTGCCAGGTTCCTTCTTGATGTTAGGAACACGATAGATCGTCTTCATCAAAATCCCTTTCAATACCAGGTTCGTTACCGTCATCAGCACATTCGTTGGGCATATACCCGCACGTTTCCATACAGAATTGTCTTTAGAGTTATCGATGATACTGTGGTCGTGTACGCAGTTATTCATGGACGGCGGCTCGACCAGCACTGGAAAGCGCGAGTTGATCAAAGCCCAACTGCTGCCACATAGGACGATTAGTAGCCTTTTTGCGGCTAATTCTTTGATGCTTTTGCGGCGAGTGTGTTGAATTCGCGGCGGACGGCGTTGATGTTTGCGAAGGGGAGGATGTGGGCGTGGGTGCGGTTGGTGAGGAGGATGAAGATGCGTCTGTCGCGAGGATCGATCCAGACGCATGTGCCTGTGAAGCCGTTATGCCCGAAGCTGTCCGGCGGTAGGTCGGCTCCGCCCGTCGAGTCCTTTGTCGCTGCGAGTTGCCAGCCGATGGAGCGTGCCTCTTCCAAATCAGGCGTCATGTTTTCACGAAACATGACGCAAGTCTCTGGCTTCAGCAACTGGCTCGAGTCGCTCAGAAACTGTTGCGCTAACAGGAACGTCTCGCGCGCAGTTGAGAAGAGTCCGGCATGACCAGCAGCGCCGCCCATGAAATAAGCATTGCCGTCGTGTACTTCACCCCAGATCAAACGCTGACGCGAATTCGTATATTCACCGGCGCCCATCTGCTTACACATATCGACCTCATACGCGTTGCCGGTTTCACAGGCCGCAATGCCCGTTTGCAGAGCGATCTCAGGATTGAAGAATGTCTGTTGCAGTTTTAGCGGCTCAAAGATCTCACGTTTCGCCATCTCAGCGAGGCGTTGACCCGTAAGGCGCTCCAGCAGTATGCCGAGCGCAATGAAGCCGAGATCGCTATAGACCACGCGCGTGCCTGGTTTGTACTCGAGATCAAGATTTGCGATGGCGCCGGCAGCGCGATCAGGCTGATCGTCAGTGAGCACGTAAAGCGGCCGCCATGCAGGCAGACCTGAAGTGTGAGTGAGAAGCTCGCGAATCGTGATCATCTGCTTGTCAGTGCGATCGAATTCCGGCAGGTAATGAGAGACTGAGCTGTCGAGAGTCAGTTCGCCGAGTTCGATTCGGCGCGCGCAGAGTAAGGTTGTTACCAGTGGTTTGGTAAGCGAGGCGAGATCGTAAATAGTGTCGAGTTTGTTTGCGACGCGATAAGGTTCAACAACGGAATAACCGAGCGCATCCTCGTAGAGGATCTCTTCGCGCTCGCCAACGAGATACACTGCCGAAGGAAACTCGCCTGCATCGATGTTGGCTTGGAGAAGTGCAGAGAGTTGAGCGTTCGCTATCGGCATTTCAATCCGTGTTAATCCGTGGCTGCAATGCGCTCACCCCGGGATGTTCCGCATGTTCGCGAATTCGATCCAGCGTTCGCAACGCCAAACTAAGCGCATTGCGACCTTCACGTCCTGAGACTGCCGGGGGCGTACTATCTTTTGCTGACTCCAGAAACGAAACTATCTCCGCGCGCAACGGTTCGATATCCACAATATCGAGATGCTTCACATGAACACCGGGCCACGCGCCGCTTGCTGTCGGCCGTTCCAGGCTGCTCACCGACGCGCGCTTGGTCGTGTAATCCACAGCGATGTAGTCGTGCGGTTGAAAGAAGCGCATCTTGCGAATCTTCTCCGTCCCGACTCGTGACGCAGTTATGTTCGCCACTGCTCCAGACGAGAATTCAAGCCGCGCATTCGCCGCATCGACTTTGTCTGTGAGAATCGCGATTCCGACTGCATGAATGTTTGTGACTTCGACATTTTCGCCGACGAGCCACTGCACGATGTCGAGATCGTGGATCATCAAATCGAGGACGACGTCGATGTCCAACGATCGCGCAGTAAACGATCCGACACGATGGATCTCGAAATAGACGGGTTTGCGCACGTGAGGTCGCAAAGCAACCATCGCCGGATTGAAGCGCTCGAGGTGTCCGACTTGCAGCACTGCATTGCCGCGCTCGGCGGCTTTGATCATTTCGTCAGCCTCTTCAAGCGTTCGCGAGATCGGTTTCTCGACGAGAACGTGGATACCCGACTCGAGCAGGCCGCATGCAATCTCGCAATGCACTTCAGTGGGCACGGCAACGCTTGCAGCATCAATGCGGCCGATCAGATCGCGCCAGTCTTTGGTCCAATCAGTTTTTCTCTCGCTGCTTACAGAGCGCGCCGTCTCTTCATTGAGATCGCACACTGCGGCGAACTGCGCCAAACCTTCCGCCGCCAACGTCGCGTGAATGCGAGCGTGTTGCTGCCCGAGGCTGCCGACTCCGATGACTGCTGTGCGTAACATTCTGTGTTAGTCTGTAATTCGGAGCCGAATATACTTGCATCCTTCAGCGCTTGCCAAGCGAGTCCCCATTCTCCTTGTAGTTATCATCACCGCATTTTACTTGTACGGCCTCGGCAAACTGCCGCTGGTTGGACCAGATGAACCACGGTACGTGCAAGTCGCGCGTGAAATGTTTCTCAGCGGTGATCTGATCACGCCCCGGCTCGGCGGCCACACGTGGTTTGAAAAGCCGGCGCTGCTTTACTGGATGATCGTCGCGGCTTTCAAAGTCTTCGGCGTGAGCGAGTGGTCGGCGCGTTTGGCTCC
>DASUYO010000137.1:0-4857 GCA_036377375.1 Pyrinomonadaceae bacterium | reverse complement strand
GATCCCGATGAACGTCCCGTTCAATCAGCTCTCGAAGTCAGATCAACACGCGATCATCGAGGGGCGCGGCGACTGGGGCGGCGTGCGCGGTTTCTTCGATTGGATGGAGACGAAGAAGTACAAGCTTCACGTTCGTGTCTTCCTTTCGAAATATCGTGGCTACACTTTGTGTCCTGACTGCGGCGGTGGACGTTTACGGCAAGAAGCACGCGACGTGCGAGTGGGCGGAAAAACACTGCCGGAAACGTGCGCGCTCTCAATCAAAGACGCGGCTGAGTTTTTCGAAAAGCTCGAGCTGTCGACAGAACAGGCTGCGATCTCTGAACGAATACTTTTCGAAGTGCGACGACGGTTGCGATTCATGGTCGAAGTCGGACTCGATTACCTGACTTTGGATCGTCTTGCTTCGACGCTCTCCGGCGGAGAGGCACAGCGCATTCAACTCGCAACGAATCTCGGGTCTTCGCTTGTCGGGGCGCTCTACGTTCTCGATGAACCATCAATCGGTCTGCACCCGCGCGACAACGATCGACTGATTCGACTGCTCAAGAACCTGCGCGACATCGGCAATACGGTCCTCGTCGTCGAACATGACGCCGAGATGATGCGCTCAGCGGATCACATTCTCGACATCGGCCCTGCTGCGGGAGAACTTGGCGGCCGCGTCATGTACGAAGGCGACTTCAAAGGCCTGCTCGCAGACGAGTCTTCGCTGACGGCGCGTTATCTGCGCGGCGACGCCGAGATCAAAGAGCCGCGACAACGCCGCACGATGCAGAAGCGACGCATCACCATCCAGGGTGCTGCCGAGCACAACCTTAAAAATATCGACGTGGAGATTCCGCTCGACATGCTGGTCTGCATCACCGGTGTGAGCGGCTCCGGAAAGTCAACTCTGATTCACGACTGTCTTTACGCGGGATTTAAAAAGCAACGTGGCGAGTGGCAAGGGCATGTCGGAGCTTTTCAGAAACTCGAAGGTGGTCAGTTTATTGACGACGTGATCCTCGTCGATCAATCACCAATCGGGCGAACGCCGCGTTCGAATCCGGTGACGTACATCAAGGTGTACGACGCGATTCGCGAAGTGTTTGCTGCGACTCGTGAAGCACAGGCGCGCGGATTCGATCCGTCACACTTCTCTTTCAACCTTCCGGGCGGGCGCTGTGAAGTCTGCCAGGGTGACGGCACGGTTACGGTCGAGATGCAATTCCTCGCGGACGTCGAGCTGGTCTGCGAAGAGTGCAAAGGAACACGGTTCAAGCAACAGATCCTCGACATTCGTTATCGCGGCAAGAACGTGCACGAAGTGTTGAGCATGACTGTGCGCGAAGCGATCACCTTCTTCCGTGAAGTGCCGAAGATAACGAACCGTTTGCGAGTGCTGGACGACGTCGGGCTCGGTTATTTACGGTTGGGCCAATCAGCCACGACACTGTCAGGCGGAGAAGCGCAGCGCATCAAGCTCGCGGCTCACTTGCTGAAGAGAACGGGAGCGAAAACTCTTTACATCTTCGACGAGCCGACCACCGGATTGCATTTTGACGATATCAACAAACTACTCGCTGCGTTTCGTGCACTGATTGATGCGGGTGGATCGTTGCTGGTGATCGAGCACAATCTCGACGTGGTCAAGACTGCCGATCACATCATCGATCTCGGTGCGGAAGGCGGCGACGCGGGCGGATATGTTGTCGGCGTCGGCACGCCCGAAGAGATAATGGATATTTCTGAGTCGTACACGGGCCGGTTTCTGCGCGACTACCTGGCGAAGTCAAACGGCTATCTCAAAAAGGAGTAGCGACATGAGTCTCAGCAAACAGATCGTTACTGATCTCACCGCGGCGATGAAGGCGCAGGACGCGAGCCGCACGTCCACGCTGCGAATGGTCAAAGCCGCGATGATGAACCGCCAAATCGAGAAAGGCTCAGAGCTCGACGACGACGACATGCAAAAGCTGCTGCGTTCACTCGTAAAGCAACGACGCGACTCGATCGAGCAGTACGAAAAAGCCGGACGTCAGGAGCTCGCGGCGAAAGAACAGGCTGAGATCGACGTCATCGAAACTTATCTGCCGCAAGCCGCATCGCAGGAAGAGATCGAGCAAGCCGTTACGGCTGCGATCGCGGAGACAGGCGCCAGCTCAATGAAAGACATGGGCAAAGTCATGAAGGCCGCGCAGGCCGCTCTCGCGGGCAAGAACGCCGACGGACGCACCGTCAGCGAAATCGTGAAATCTAAACTGTCATACGGAACCGAGCGCGGTAGCGCCGGGTAAACTGCCCAATCAACGCGCCAGAATGGGAATTTGACCCGGCGCTACCGCGCTCAGTTCGGTTGCCTGAAGGTGGCTGTTTCCGTATAATTCACAGCTTGCTCGAAGGCACGGGGGCTCGTCCGGTGGGTTTCGCGCCCACTTTTTCTTTTGGGGCGAGAACCGTCAGAAGGTGACAATGGGTAACGAATCCATTGCAGCAAGGGTTCAGGAGTTAGCTGAACGAGTCGCAATCGATCATGGCCTCGAGTTGGTGCACGCCGAGGTAGCCGGCCCCGAGAACAAGCCGATTGTTCGTATATTCATTGACAAGCCGCAGGGTGTCACCCACGACGATTGCTCCGAAGTGAGCATTCATCTTGGGACGATTCTGGATGTGGAAGATTTCATCCATGCGTCCTACACTCTGGAAGTATCGTCGCCGGGTCTTGAAAGGGGCCTGTACAAGCGCGCTGACTTCGAACGCTTCGCCGGCAGCAACGCGAAGGTGAAGACGCGCCAGCCGATTGACGGGCAGCGTAATTTTCGCGGTCGTCTGTTGGGAGTAGACGGCAACGATGTGCTTTTTGAAGATCGAACTAACGGGCAGGTGCGTGTTCCTCTGGATTGGATTACGAAGGCGAACCTGGAGGTAGATGTGAATCAGGAGCTGCGCCGGGCCGGGCATTAGGCCCTATAAGGATTTGGAGAGATGAGTTCATCGATTGCACAAAATATCGAGGCGCTTTGCCAGGAACAGGGAATCGAGCGCGACCTCGTGATCGAGGCAATGAAGGAGGCCGTTCGCGCGGCTGCCAAAAAGCAATTTCGATCGGGTGAGGACATTCAGGTGGACTGGAACGCTGAAACCGGCATCGAGCTCTCGGCTTCGAAAGTCGTTGTTGATGAAGTCGAGAACCCTGCCACCGAACTCTCTATCGTAGAAGCTCGCGAGCTCGCGGGCGACGAAGTCGAGCTAGGCGACGCACTGCTGCTGCCGTTGCCCATGGAAGAGCTCGGTCGTATCGCTGCGCAAACTGCCAAACAGATACTCTTCCAGAAAGTTCGCGACGCCGTTCGCAGCAACGTCTACGAGCAGTACATCGACAAGATCGGCGACCTCGTCAACGGTTACGTCAAGCGTTTCGAGCGCGGCAACATCATCGTCGACCTGGGCAACCTGGAAGCGATTCTTCCCCGATCGCAGCAGTCGCGCGGTGAGCAGTGGAATCAGGGTGAGCGAATTCGCGTCGTCATAAACAACGTGTCGAAAGAATCAAAAGGACCGCAAGTCGAAGTTTCCCGCACGTCTCCGGAGCTCTTGCTGCGCTTGTTTGAAATGGAAGTCCCGGAAATCTACGACGGCACAGTCGTGATCAAATCAGCAGTTCGCGAACCTGGCGAGCGCGCGAAGATCGCAGTGATGTCGAACGAGCGTGACGTGGATCCTGTCGGCGCCTGCGTCGGCATGAAGGGCTCGCGCGTGCAGGCGATCATTCGTGAGCTGCGTGGCGAAAAGATTGACATCATCGAGTGGTCAGACGAGCCGTCAGTGTTCGCAGCCAACGCGCTTTCGCCCGCGAAGGTGAATCAGGTCAGAATCACCGACATCGAAAACCGCCAGATGGAAGTCATCGTCAACGAAGATCAACTGTCGCTGGCGATCGGCAAGCGTGGTCAAAACGTCCGGCTCGCGACCAAACTCGTCGGCTGGAACATCGATATTCGCAGCGAAGAAGAGATCAAGCGCGAAGTCACCGAACAGATGGGTGCGCTCATCGCCTCCGGCGAATCCGTGCCGTTGTCGGCAATCGAAGGTGTCACTGCCCAGCAGGCTGAAGCACTCGCCGCGCACGACATCAACGATATCGACTCGCTGGCAAACACTTCAGTCGACGATCTCGTCGAGTTCCTCGATCTGAGTTTGGACGAAGCTGAAGTGATCCTGAACGCCGCAAAGGCAGTCACCGCCCTGCGCGATCGCAATCTCGGTGAAGCTGAAGGCGGCGAAGTAGAACAAGTGGAAGAGCAACACGCAGTTTCAGCAGAGTTTGACGAGTCAGTCAACGAGGAAGTGCAACCATCTCCGGAAATGACTGCCGAGGGTTACGACGAAGCAGTCGAAAATGGCGTTCCCTTCAGCGCCGAATCGGAAATCATTGCCTGGGAATCGGCTGACCCCGTCGCAGTAACTGAAGCCGAGGCCATTCCGGCTGATGAGATCTCTTTGCTGGAACCAGGCCGCGACTTGCGACCTGACACGATCACGCCAGCTCCTGACATAACCTCTTCGGGTGTCGAAGCATTCGAGCACATCGAGGAAGTTGCGCAAGAGGTTTTGGCGGAAGAAGAATCGGCTTCGGAGGCTACGGCCGAAGAAGCAGAAACATCGACTCCCGCAGTTTCGGAAGATGCTGCATCAGGCGGGAGTGTTGACGACGATGAGAACCACTGATGCAGTCAAATAGTTACAACACAAATGCGGTCTCTTCGGGCCGTTTGTGTTGCCCGCTCTGCCCCTACTGTAAGGCGCCGAACTCCTGATCGACGCTGAAGGTGGTTGGGCGCGCGGTTCCCAATCACTTTTGGTCGGAAGACGCCT
>DASUYO010000136.1:0-5594 GCA_036377375.1 Pyrinomonadaceae bacterium | reverse complement strand
CAGCTTACGACCGATCTCGATCGACTCGGCTCGCTGTTGTTCAGCTACCCAGTGACGAACACGATTGCGTGCCCGCGACGTGACGATGAAGTTCAACCAGTCGCGCGACGGATGAGCATTCGCAGAGGTGATGATCTCGATAACGTCGCCATTCTGAATTTGACTGCGAAGCGGGACCATGCGTCCGTTGATGCGCGCGCCCGTGCAGGTGTTACCCACTTCCGAGTGGATCATGTAAGCGAAATCAACCGGCGTTGCACCGCGCGGCAACTGAATAACTTTGCCCATTGGAGTGAACGCGTAGACGTCCTTTGGATAAAGATCCAGCTTTAACGAGTCGAGAAAATCTTTTGAATCTTTAACTTCCTGAGTCCACTCGACAAGCGACCGCAACGCCTGCAATGCCTGATCGTCATCGCGGGCGCCCCGTTTTCCTTCTTTATATTTCCAGTGAGCCGCGACACCTTCTTCGGCGATCTGATGCATCTCTTCGGTCCGAATCTGGACCTCGAACGACTGACCGTTGGAGCCAATCACGGAAGTGTGCAGCGACTGATAAAGATTATCGCGAGGAGTGGCAATCCAATCTTTGATACGCCCCGGTACAGGCTTCCAGTTGTGATGGACCACACCGAGAGCAGCGTAGCAATGGCGGATCTCGTTCGGTGTAATGATCCTCGCGGCAACGAGATCATAGACCTGGTCCAGGGTGATCTTCTGCGTCCTGAGTTTTTTCCAGATTGAATAGAGGCGCTTCACACGTCCTTCAACGAGGACAAAGGGAACTTCCGCTTCGTTCATCTTTTCCTCAATGCGGCCGGTGGCGTTCTTCAAGAACGCCTCGTTCTCAGGACGCCGTTTCTCAAGCTGCTCGGCAAGCTCGCGATAGTCATCGGGGTTGAGATGTCGAAACGCGAGATCTTCGAGCTCGCCGCGAAGTTTACCCATACCCAGGCGATGCGCGATAGGCGCGAAGATGTCCATCGTCTCCTGCGCGATGCGCTTTCGCTTCTCCGAGGTTAGGTATTGAAGTGTTCGCATGTTGTGCAGGCGATCGGCGAGCTTCACCAGGACGACACGAACGTCGTCAACCATTGCCAAAAGCATCTTGCGCACATTCTCCGCCTGCTGCTCCTCACGCGAGATGTTGCTGATCTGAGCAATCTTTGTAAGGCCATCGACGAGATGGGTTATTTCTTCGCCGAAATAACGTCGAATGGTGTCGAGATCGACGAGAGTGTCTTCAACTACATCGTGGAGCAGGCCGGTTGCAACTGACACTTCATCGAGCTTCATGTCGGCGAGGATGTTGGCCACCTCGAGCGGATGCACCAGGTATGATTCGCCGGAAGCCCGCTTCTGACCTTTGTGTTCTTTAGCGGAAAACAGGTAGGCGCGACGCAGCAGATCGAGGTCTGCCTGCGCGTGATTATTGGCGACTTTCTCGACTATGTCCTCGATACGAATCATGGATCGGGAAAATTATAACAAAAAAGAAACGAGCCGCAGATTTACGCCGATAAACGCCGATCTGAATTCAGATCGGCGTTTATCGGCGTGAATCTGCGGCTTTCTTTCCGAAAATCTAGCCCTTGGGTGGCGAGGCGGACTTCTTCTCCTCTTCTTCCTTCCGTTTCTGGTTCGCCACACTCAACTCAGTTGTGCGTTTCAAAGCAGCTTCATAATCTTTCTGATACTGCGCCTTCTGATCCGGCTTGCCATCCATCTCCGCGAGCTTCGACGCTTCGAGGAGCAGATTGGTCTTGTAAGACCACGCCGATTCGTTGTTCGGATCAAACTTGATCGCGTTTTCCGCCTCGGTCAGTCCCTGCTTCACGCACATCTGAGCCTGGTCAAAGTCTTTCTGCTCCTTAGGCTTCTTGTAAGAAACAGTTGCCTTATTGGTCGACGGATCGATCGTCGTCGTCTTGACGCCCTGCTGTTCGGTGATCTTGAACGAGCAGTCCCAGTCTTTACTGGCAAGAACTACGAACGCCTCAGATCTCTTTTCAGGCTCAGTGCTGTCGCTGGTAGCGCGCGCGGAAATCCACTGTCGCAGTTTGGCGTCTTCGTGAATTGCGCCGTAGAGATAAGCAATCGCTTTGTAAGCTTCCTCATCCTGTGGATTCTTCGCAAGGATCTGCTGGTAAGCATCGATTGCTTCCTGCGCCTTGGCGATGTTGTCCGGCGACTGAACACCCGGGCGATACTGAGCGTGAATCGTGCGAGCGATAAACATCGGGGCAGTCTTATTGTCAGGATCCAGCCGGGCTGCTTCTCTCGAGTGCTGTTCCGCTTCCGGGAATCTACCCTCACGGTAGGAGCGAGCGGCTTCATTCAACTGGTTCTTGGCTCTGATCCGATTGACAACTCCGCACCCGGAGCTGATGACAACAAGGATCGCCAAAACGATGGCGATCCTGGCCTGAGAGAGTTTCATTTATCGTGACTCCAATTCAATAAGACCGGGATGAGCTGCGACGAGTTTCTGGACCAACGATCGTTGCTCATCGATCTATTTATTAAGGAAGATCGTCCACTTGCAATCCGACTGGATTCGCACCCGCACCCTTAATCGCGTCGATCACCTTCACAACGTCGCCGTATTTTGCGGCTCTCGGCGCTTTTACGAAGACGGTCTTCTCGATGCGATCTTCTTCCTTCACATCAGTGCGCGTCTCCATGCCAATCTTGTAGGCACGCTGTTCTTTTCGTTGCTGAAATACCTGCGCCAATCTCTGCGCCAACGGCGTGGTGTCGTTCACCGAGCCGAACGAATCCTGGTTTAACTTGATCTGCAAATCAGGTGAGATTGAAACGACTAAGGTCAGTGGATTTGGCTTCAGTTTGCTCAGATCTTCATTGGGATCCCGCTGCGTCGGAATGTCAGCCTTGAACCGGCTCGGCTTCAACGGCGTGACCACCATGAAGATAATCAGCAGCACAAGCAGAACGTCGATCAACGGTGTTACGTTGATGTAAGGCTGTGCCGTAGTACTACTTCTTTTCTCTATGTCAGTATCGCTATGATCGCTCATCGCCGCCATCAGAAATTCTCCTCTGGTTTCCGTTTGATTTCAGTTAACTAGGCGGCCGGTGCGGGAGCAGCGCCTCCACCCTTCTTCTTCTTATCAGCCACAAGCCCGATCTTGTCCACTCCGAGCTTGCGAACCTCGTTGATGACATTGACCACGTCGCCGTAGCTTACGCCAACACCACTTTTGATATAGACGATGCGATCCTGCTCGTTCTTGATTCCTTTGAGCAACGTATCGACCTTCTCGGCCAACTGTTCTTTGGCCACTCGTTGCTTACCGAGGTAGTACTCGCCGTCATTAGGGACGGAGATCACGATCGACGACTCCTTGATAATGTTTGGATCGACGTCCGGGTTATTCATATTCTTCGGCAGAGCGACCGTGATGCCCTGCTGTAGGAACGGCGTGACCACCATGAAGATGATCAGCAACACCAGCATGATGTCGACCATGGGAGTAACGTTAATTTCGGACTGGAGCCCGCCTGGACCAGCTCCACCTGACATTCCCATAACAAATCTCCTTTTACTTCAAGCGGTAAACGCTGGTGCGGCGCGCCATCCGGCACCGCACCCTGGGTTCACCATTCACTGGCGCCTCGCCGGCGCAGCGTTATGCTTTCAACTGCTTCGTGCGATTCTTGATGAAGTAGTCGACCAGTTCTGAAGCCGAGTTGTCCATCTCGACGACGAAGCCATCGACCTTACCGGTGAAGTAGTTGAACAGCCACACCGCCGGAACCGCCACCAACAATCCGAGCGCCGTCGTAAATAACGCTTCCGAAATACCGCCGGCCACAGCGGCGATACCAGCAGACTCTGCGTTCTTCATGCCGCGGAATGCGTTGATGATGCCGAACACAGTTCCGAACAAACCTACGAAAGGCGCAGTTGAACCGATAGTCGCCAATCCCGACAGACCGCGTTTGAATTCGGCAGTCTTGATAGCGATAGCTCGTTGTAGTGCACGCTTCGAAGCGTCGATCTCATCGCCTGAGATGTCAGTCGATGCTTCGTGTGCACGAAACTCCTGCAAGCCGCTGCTGACCACCATCGCGAGGTGCGATTTGCGATGCTTGTCGCTGATATTGATCGCTTCTTCAATACGATCGTTTTTCAGCGCCTGGGCTACGCGCGGTGCAAACTCACGCGACTGCTTCTTCGCCGCAGAGTAAGTCAGATAACGCTCGACCATGATCGCGATCGAGTAGACTGACATGATTAGCAACACGATGACGACAGCGATGGCGACGCCACCCATGTTCTTAACCATCTCAGTCAGCGTAAATGTATTCGCAGTGTTTGCACCCTCTGCCGGGCTTGCTGCGGCTTCCTGCAACAGCAACAAGAGGCCCAGGGCCTTGGTTCCTAAAAGACTCATTAGAATTGTCACGGTGAACCCCTCCAAAAGGTTGTATTAGATTAATAGCAAGCAGAGACGCCGGGACGGCCCACGTTAACCGCGGCGACACGACAAATGCTCTCCGCAGTTATTGCGCCACGAAGTTGTACTGGATCACTCCGGTAACTTTAACTGGTTGCCCCGACAGCTTGGTTGGGGAGAATCTCGCCTGACGCGCAGCGCCTACAGCAGCTCCCTGTAACAAAGGATGCCCTGACACGGCATGCGCTGAAACCACATTGCCGTTTTCATCGATAAGCACCTGCACAACCACAGTGCCCGCAGCATGCGCTGCCCTGGCAATCGGTGGATATGCTGGTTTGGGTAAGCTGATCGCTTTACCGTTAAGAACGCCTCCGGAAATGGGAGCACGAGGTGGAGTCGGTTTGGGTGCCTCAGGCGGCGGTGGCTCGTCGGCGATATTCACCTTGGCCGGCGCGGTCACGACACCTGCGCCTGGTCCGGCCGGCATCGGTGCCGCGGCATTCGAGTCACTGTTGCCAACCATTGTGGTCACGCCACGTCGAACCGGCGGTATATCACTGGCCTTGGCACTGATCTCTTTTGGTGGCAGCCGGCTTTCCGCAACGTCGGCGATCAGTTCTTTACGAATGTCGACGTTCTGCTCAGGCTTGACGGGTTTGGCTTCCTGCTTCTGTTCCGGCTCTTTTTGCTGTTGCGGAACAGGCACGGGAGCGACGAGCGTGGTGAGCTCAAGTTCCATCTCACCGAGCTTTGCGTCGTACCAGTAAATGCCGGCAACAAAGAAACCCACCAGCAGCACACCGTAAATCAGTGCGGTGATACCGATGAATGAGCCTTTTCGCGTGATATCGTCTTTGTGCGAACTTGACTCAACAAGATTATCGAACATTGATCTTCTCCTCCGACTCCGGCGCCAAATGGGATCAGGGGTTACGAATTTCCTAGCAATTTAATGAAGGGGAAAACACACCACCGCCGAGCCCAACTTCCTGCTTTCACACACTGCGGGGTCGACACTTGAGATATTTAATTGGCCAGCAACGCCCGCAGTCTATTCCGCATGCCATTTCAAAGTCAAGCAGTAATAGGACACCGCTTCTGGCAAAAGTGTTCCCAGATCGGTGTAATCCCTGGCTAGACTTTGCTTCCGGCTCTCTGAGCTCGTGCCGG
>DASUYO010000135.1:0-10372 GCA_036377375.1 Pyrinomonadaceae bacterium | reverse complement strand
ACGCCGCCCTTTTCGTACGTGACACCGTTAATCAGCGCCGCGACTCCCGGCACTTGGACCACACTATCGAGATCGAAGTAGCTGTGAAAGATCGGGTGCGAAAGCGGCAAGTCTTTGATCTCGTATTCGGGCAGAATCTTCTTTATTTCTCCTCGCGCATGTTGCCACTCGATTTCGCCGTGAAAATCATCGAGCATTAGAAAGCCTCCGCGCATGAGATATTCTCGCAGCGCCGCGGCGTCGTCGTCGGAAAGCTCCAGTTGTCCAGGCTCGACGATGTAGGCGAAAGGATAATCGAACAATCGTTCGTCGGTCGGCCGGAGATGAACCGGGCGGCCTGAGAGATGCAGATTTGAGCCCGCCCATAGACGAATGCCCATCATGAAGTTGTAGTCGGCCTCCGGATAATCAACCAGCCACGCCCCACCGAACCAGCGGTTATACGGCGAGTGCGGCGAATCGTAGACAACTCTTAAGAAGGTAAACTCTCCCGGCCAGTCACCGTCTGTGATTGGGTGAGGGCGTGGCACCGGATTACCCTGGAATCCTTCGAGCGGCTGTTGTTGCTGCGCAAGAATGGGCATTAAGAAAACGAGTAGCAGCGGGATGACTACAACATGGCGCGATTTGAACATCGGGATTGATCTCAGCGGCCTGAATTCTAGCAACCGTGAACCCTTAGATGCACTATTTAATTCAGACGACAGTTTTGTAGCGGAGAGAAGTTAAGTCGCGGATAAAGTCAGCCCTTCTGTTTGAGCAGTTGTGCTTCGAGAGACTTTTCCCAATTGTCTGGCCTGCCACCCACAGGCATTTTAGGTTGTCGTGAGCCTGCCGGTTGAAAGTTAAATTCTCGACTGAAAAAGAATGAAGTGGTTTGATTGTGGTTGTTACCAGGCACTGGTCCATTCAAGTCTACTTCGATCAACCCTGCATTACGTAAAAACAGAGCGCTTGCGGGTAACCAGTCGGAGTTATCCAGGATAATTAGACCGTTTGAGTCCAGATGGGGGAGGGCCATCTGCGCACATTGATAACGGACGCGAGACCTTGCGTATCCATCTATCACGATAATTTGAAAGGAGCCGTCGATAGCTCCTGCATATTTGTCAAACTGCTCGCGCAATTCTGGTGAAGGGTGATATTCGTCCTTCTCGATCGGCGCGAATATCAGTCGCACATTCTTTGGCGCGAGCCTGACAATCTTTTCGTACCAGGCTCGATTATGCTCCACACTAACTACTTCCCTCGCCCGCGCCGCCCAAAAGAGCGTTGAGTACCCCGAGCCGTACTCGAAGACTCGCTTATCGGATAAGTCCCAGTTCTCGAGTGCCTCAATCGCTGGGTAGGTGAACCAGGGGAGGTAATTCTTCTTGCGGTCGCGAAGCGCACCATCCTGGATGCTTGCGAAGTATGCTTGATCGTACAACAAGATCTTGCAGGCCTTCGCGCTGAACTTTATAGCTTTCAGCGTTCTCTTGAGTTGCTGAACTAGAATCATTCGAGCTGATACTTCACCCCACCTCCCACGTAAGGTTCACCTACTAAAGAGAAAATTGTCAAAGACAGCCCCTACTGTTGATAGTAGGGGCTGTTCCTGCGAGGACACTTAATGAAAAGCTGTAATGTTCAGACTAGTTCGTGTAACGTCCACACCCGAACCATATTTACTCCGTGACGGCCTTGAACGCATCAACGATGCCGTTGCCGTAGAAGTTGTTGTAACCGGCATTACCCTGACATCTCTGTGTCGGCACCACGTAAACGTCCGGGCAAGGCTGATTATTTGCCGTCTGTTGCAGGATGGCTTCCACCTGTTGCGGAGACATATGTACTTTCTGGGAGTTGTCCGGCGTGAAGTCGCCGAACTGCGAGATGATCAAAGCGCAGACGCCAGCCGCTTGAGGACAGGCCATCGAGGTGCCCGCGGCCAGTGCGTAGTTGGCACCCGGTAAAGTTGTACTGTCAGATGCCCACGCGCCGAGAACGAGACCCAAATGAGGCGCTGGTCCGGATCTGAAGTCGCCGCCGGGAGCGCTGACATCGGTTTTGCCGACGCCGTAGTTGCTGTAGGCAGCCTTCTGATTAGTAAAGCCAGTCGCGGAGACGCCGATGACGCCGTCCACTTCGGCCGGGACAGTGATGAAGTCACGGAAGAAGTCGCCTTCGCTGACGTTGAACCCGTCATTGCCGAGCGCGGCGACGGGCGTAACACCGTTGGAGCGCGCATAATTAACGGCACGCTGAACAAACTTGAGCAGGATGTGCGAGGATTCATTAGTCCGGTTGAGATAACCGCCGAGGCTCATTGACGCAACATCAAATTTGTTGTTCCCGGCATAGATCAACGCCTGTGCGAGCGATACGAAGCTACCGCTCCCGTTATCGCCTAACACTTTCAATGCAACCAGCTTCACTTTAGGCGCGACGCCTACCATGCCGATGCCGTTAATCGGTGCGCCAACATTGCTCATGCAGTGCGAGCCATGTCCGTTTCTATCATCCCATGCGGCAGGATTAGGATCGCCGTTAGGGTTAGGTTGTACCGGGAAGAAGGCGCGGCTGCGCGTTACGTCCAGATTCGCCTGAAGATCTGGGTGTGGGTTGGGAAGGATCTGCGCGCCCGTGTCGAGTACCGCTACGACCACATCGGGACGGCCCTGCTGCACAGCGTAAGACCCTTGATTGGAGGCACGTATGCGCTTTTTGTCCCACTGGAAAGGATTATAGAAGGGGTCGGGACCAGTCTGTGTATCATCGCCCGGAGGCTCGGATGGGCCAGCACCTGACGCCTGAGATTCGTCTACGGCTTGAGCGTTCATTTGCTCTGGAGTGGGAATCCATCGAAGTTCGATGTCTTCAGTGACGTCGGCGACTTTTCTGTTTTTGGCAATTTCCGTTGGAAAGTTAGGATTAGTTGAGGTGGCAGCAAGCGCGCCGATCTCAGGCATTTCGGTTAAGACTGTTCCGCCCGCCGCTGCGATGCTGTCACGGGCGTCTGATGGGATGCCACTAGGCAGGTGGAATATTACCACCCATCGTTTCAGCTCGCCCTGAGCTGAGACGTGTGTAGCTTTGAAATCAACTGTGGTGAAGGCTATCAGTAAGCCAACAAGTAAGACAAAAAGAGAGGTTTTTTTCATAGATGCTCCTGTTAGAGATTGAGTGGACACTTGGCGTGATGCGCAAGCGTATTGTTCGATTGTAAGACTGATCAGGAGGAGGTAAATGCAGACTCCGGAGGAGAGTGGTCCAAAAGCCTTATTACCAAAGGGCCTGATTAGTAAGGATAGTTGATTACCAGGGGGCCAATTACAAAAGGCAGAAAATATAGTAAGTCTCGGGCCCTGTCAAATCAGGCTGGCGAAAATGTGTCGTGCCTGGAAGAGATCTGGCGCAGGAATCCGAGCTGGATCGCAACCGGTAACCAAACCACTAGTTGGGCAAGCACGAACGACAGTTCCTTTCCGCTTTGCTCAGCGGCCAAGCGTGCGGCGAAATAAACAGATACAGGGCACTCGCATGCCTTCAGGAAAGCAAATTGCCAGAGCTCAATTTCCTTGACGTGGACCCGATAGTCAGATCGGCCGATCGCGACAAAGGAATGTCGCCGCTCCGGCTGCAAAGGAAGGTTCTGATCAGTCTCCTGAAAAAAATCAACCAGCGAAAACTTTAGCTCGAGGAGGCGCAAACAGGGCGTGGCCTGGACCTTTAAATCTTCACTGAAAATCTCAAACGGTGACAAACTTGTCACCGCGGTAGGATCATTTTCAGTGCCGCGAGCGCGCATGACTTCTGTCCGCGCTCGCTCAAGGCCCGCGATCTCCGGAGGCAGATCCAGCAAGGCGATTATTTCCGCCTCAGCCTCGCTGTTCTTCGGTTTTGTCTCCTCCAAAAACTTTGGGAAGCCCGCGCCCAGATCGAACAGACTTGGTGAGTGGGGTGGTTCAGTTACGATGTATGCCTTCGCAAAGGCATCAAAAACAGACTCGCCGACAAAGCGACGCAGCACCGGAAAATCTGCCCGCATGCAATCAAGCAACCTGGCGACGTAGCCACTGGTGTAAATACTGAGGCGTTTGTGCGCCGAGAGACCGCGTTTTTCCGCAATGACTTCTTCAATGAGCAAGCCATGCTGTTGCGCTGCGGACTCCAGTTTTTCCCCGAGGCTGCCGCGCTCCGTGACTACGGTTTTCATCCAAAGTTGTAACCGGTTTAGAGACTGTTCAGTCATGTCCGTGACACCAATTGGAAATCAACCGGATTGGAAACGATCTGTGCTGCGCTGGAGTGACGAAGCGGAGCATCCGGAATCAGTCCTTGAAGCGCAGCTTCTGCTTTCTTCAGTTCTACAACCAGTTCAGGAAAATCCGGAATGTTGGCGTCCCACTCCAGCAGAGTCGCGACGCCGCCCGTCAGTTCCTGGGCCAACTTATACAAATGCCAAACTGCCGTCGGCACGGGTTGATCATGCGTATCAACCAGGTACTGCCCACAATCGGTCGGCCCTGCAAGGTGAATCTGGACGATGCTGGAATGTGGCAGGCTCCTGATGTAGTGCTCTGCATCGAAGCCATGATTATGACTCGACACATAAACGTTGTTCACATCCAGTAAGAGCCCGCAGCCGGTTTCTTTTACCAACTCTGAAAGAAAGTCCCATTCGGTTATCGTCGATTTTTTGAATTCAAGATAAGTAGATGGGTTTTCCAAAATCAATGGACGCTGGAGGAAGTCCTGGATCTGTCTGACACGATCCACCACATGTAACAAGCTTTCCTCGGTTAAAGGCACGGGTAAAAGATCATGAGTGTTTACATTCGCAAGGCCCGTCCAACATAAGTGATCCGATATCCATTTGGGCTGCACGAAGTCGGCAAGTGTTTTCAGGGATTTCAGGTAAGTCCAATCCAAAGGATCCGTGCTGCCAATGGACAAAGAGACACCGTGCATTACGATGGGCCGAATCGCCGCCATGCGTTCGAGTACATGACGCGCAAACCCAAAATTGTCCATGAAGTTTTCGCTGATGATCTCAAACCAATCCACCTGTGGATCGTTTCGCATCAAGTAAGAGAAATGTTGGTTGCGCAAACCAACGCCTAAGCCGAGATTCGGTAGGCCCAGGCGTTGGAGTCGAAGATTTTGCACTTGAGAACTAGTCACGGTTTATGTTGAAGGTGGAAATGCGAGGCGCAGCGGATCAGGCGCCGGTTTTGGTGGTAGATCCGTAACACCTCGACTCTTCAGCACCTCGATATAGGCATTCCAGGCAATGTCGTAAACTTTGTCGCCCTTGGAATACTTGAGTTTCTGGACCAATTTCGTGGGCTTGAAATTCGGCCCCTCGAAGTCGTAGAGCTCCATCGTTCCGGGATCGGTCGGTTTGGTTGGGTCAGGTGATGGATACAATTGCGAATCGGAAATCGGGACGGCACAGCCGCCGAAACCGGCGCACTCATTGTCGGAGGGCGCGCTGTAAAGAATCACCGTCTTCCCGAAGTGAGGCTCTTGCAGATCCTCAGCTATCACCTTAAAGCCACAGATAATGCTTTGCTTGCCTACCTCCTGCACAAAGCCACAACCTCCTTCGGCCTTACAAGTATTCGATCCTTTGCAGGAATGAAATACCGCCACATCAGTGGGAAGATCATTACTGGTTAAAGGATTCGGTGGCAGTTGCAGCCCCTGGCAAGCGTGATAGAGCTTGCCCGCAACTTTTGGATCGATTCCCTTCGTAATGTCCGGGAACTTACCGAGCACAGCCCAGCAAATCGATACGCGATCGCCGGAGCCATACATCGATGGAAACGGAAATGAAGTTTTTTCATTGGTCCAAAAACCCGACAGCACACGCGTGATGCCGGCGATGGAACCGACGGCGGCCTTACTGAATGTGTCGTAACTGCCGGCATCTTGCTTGAGCGTGTTGAGCGCGCTGGCGATATCCTCGGCGGGTGGCAGAGGCCACTTGTTCAACTCGTAACCCGTTGTCTTGAGCATGTCCGCAGTCCATTTATTGCCGCTGTTGTGCCATTGGTCCCAGGTGACCACCTTTCCTGTTTGAAGCAAATCGTCGATCGCGAGGAAACGGTCGTGGTGATCCAGTGCGGCATTCTTGCTTCGCGCGACAGTGTTTCCTGAGGGGTTGTTTTGTTGCCCCGTATCGGTGTAATTGGGATAGTCGAAATTTAGTGCCGCTTCATCAGGTCGGAACTGTTCCTTGACGGGAGCATACTCGAGCATTCCCCGCATCCGCCGAATCCACTCTGCTACGCCTGCACCCTCGCCCTGGTCCGTGATCGCATTAATCATGTTCAGGATATTGGCTATGGCGAAGCCGGAATCGATCTCGCCCGTCACCATCGTGCGCATCCTGGGATATTCCGGCTTGTGACGGGAGTTGTTTGCGTTGTAGAGGTCTCTTTCGAGGCTGCCGCGATTAAAGACATATCCAAGCAAACTGGTTTTATCCTTGTACTCGATCTCGATGTACTGCCACAGGCATTTGTAGAGCGAGCCAATCGTGCCAAACATCGGCAAGTTTTTTTCTGTATCGCCCTCCTTCCAATTTTCAAAGGGAACTGAGGGGAAGTACTTTCCTTTTTTTAGTGGGTCAATGATTTCCTCTGCGTCCTCGTCGTTTTGTTCGATTGCCAGGAAAAGCCGATTTTGGTCGAGGGTCAAAGCGTCGAGTTTCACCTTGATAGTGTTGTACGGCGCGATCGTGTCCTGGAAATCGAGGATGTGTGGGATGACTGTCTGTTCAGCGTAGCACTTCCAGCCGAAATCATCAGTTTGCAGCAGTGAACTGTTGTAGGTCGGCATTACCCCGAGCACCTTGGCGATGTTCGAGGCTAGTTGCAAATGCAGCATCTCGTCGATAAAGACGCTAAAAAAGTGATTGAAGGCGAGAGCGTTGGTGGGGTTGGGATCTTTCTCGGGATCACGATTAGGAGCCGCACCCGGCCACAGCCTTCCCTGGTAGAAATCATTGTCCTTACTGGTGATCTGATGCATTCCCTGAATTGAGTACATCGAAACCATATAAAGTGGAATGGTAAACAGCTCCACGTTTATGGCGGCCTGCACGATGGCTTGCAGTGCGGCTTTGTCTAGATCTTTGTTAGCGGGATCGCGCTCTTTTAGCGCTGGGGTGTTAAAGGTATCCATAGTGTGTCGAGCCTCCATGGCTTGAGAAATGATGGATCAGAATGAATACTCCACGTGGAGAATGGTCGAAACCTCTCATGTGAAGCTTGATTGGGAGAAACGCGACAAGTGTTATTCGCGTCCGGAACTGCTGAAGTTAGAATCAGGACTGGGCGACGCCCGCAGACTTATACATCTATGTGCGTTACGATGCAACTAGATTAA
Source organism: Pyrinomonadaceae bacterium (assembly GCA_036377375.1). Lineage (GTDB taxonomy): Bacteria > Acidobacteriota > Blastocatellia > Pyrinomonadales > Pyrinomonadaceae > PSRF01. The sequence continues at coordinate 2,995 of DASUYO010000135.1, read as the reverse complement.
GCCGCAGAGTTCTCCCCGAAAATCTCCGGCTTATGAGTTATCGCATATTCGCCAACAACTCATCTTTTACTACTGCAATCTGAGCATCAACCATTCCGTAAACGTTAAGCTCACCGCAGCGAGTAAAGGCAAAGTGTTTCGCGGTGTTCGCGAGTGCTTGAGGATCGGCCCGCAACATTTGGAAGAAACTGAGCATGTCCGTCGTTGACGTTAAGAGAAAGTTGCGAAGATTGTCCACTGTGGGAAGCCAATTTTTGAGTTTCATGTCCGCTTTGGTATCCGCATTCATGCTTTAACGGTTTGAATGCGGAGCAAAGCCTTTTATTGTAAGGTAAAGAGTCGGCTTGTCTCGCGTCGCATTTTGCATAGTTCCTTCAGAGCCGCAACACAAGTCGATCCACGAATCGGCAAGGCTTTAATGGCTTATGAGATCCGAGTTCCGCACAACGCTCCTTTATGAACTCGGCAGACCTTGGAACGAAGGACGTTGCTCTGTGAGACGAACAAAATACTTGGCAATAGCACTCCTCCTCGCGGCGATTTGGCCCATTCAAGGACAATCGCCAACTGCCTCAGACTATGTAAAGCTGGGGCGCGCACTGGATCTGAAAGGTGACGTTGACGGCGCGATTGTGGAATTTACCAAGGCGATAGAACTCGATTCGCGTAACGCGAGCGCTTATTTCTATCGCGGTGTTGCGCGCGAGAGGAAAGGCGATTTGGATGGCGCCATTGCGGATTTCGGCAAGGTAATAGAAATCAAACCCAGCGAGGAGGCTTACACCAATCGCGGCACTGCTCGTTTGAGAAGAGGAGACTTTGACAGCGCGATCGACGATTACAACAAGGCCCTTGAAATCAATCCCACGCAGATGACCTATTTCAATCGTTGTTTGGCACGGAGTGAGAAGGGCGATAGGGAAGGAGCAATCCTGGACTGTACCAAGGCCATTGAGCTGGATGCTCGGGACACTGGTGCCTACAGCCAGCGCGGCATGCTTAGAGCTAAAAAGGGTGATCTTGACGGAGCCATCGCAGACTTCACAACAGCCCTTGAAATTGATCCGGGTAAGGCGAAATCCTACTACAACCGCGGAGTTGCGCTAGATGAAAAAGGCGATGCCAGTGGCGCTATCGCTGACTTTACCCGAGCCATTGAGATCGATCCGCGTCACCTCCATAGTTATATCGATCGTGGGTTCGAGCGCTATAAGGCTGGGGATCTTGATGGAGCAATCGCAGATTACACGAAAGCTGTCGAAATCGATCCGCGCTACGTGAAGGCCTACCAGTTTCGCGCTAACGCTCGCAAGCGAAAGGGAGAGCTTGAACAGGCCATCAGTGACTATAAGAAAACCATAGAAATCGATCCCCGTTACGCAGATGGATACAATTCGTTAGCGTGGCTTTTGGCGACTAACCCAACAGGAGCCATAAGAGACGGGAAGAGAGCGGTCGAGTATGCTAAGAAGGCTTCTGAAATTGCTAACTGGCAGAATCCAAATTACCTGGATACCTTAGCGGCGGCGTATGCTGAAATCGGTGACTTCGATGAAGCAATAAAATGGGAGAATAAGGCTTTGTCATTCGCAGACTTTTCGGAAAAATCGGGAGAGGGAGCGCGCCGTCGGCTGCAACTTTACACGCAGCGACAACCTTGTCGCGAAAACTAAACACGCGTTTCGATAGCTGCATGGAATTTCCCAGCAAGCGAGAGAGTTTCTCAGCTCTGGCTTGGAGTTGCCGAAGAGGCCCGTTTGATTTCCGTTTCATTCTCAATATGATTTTTGAACGCTTCTCCCAATCGCGCAGTATCACTTGTCGGATGGAAAGCCGGTGACGTTCGCCTAAAGCTTTAGTCTCGGCTAGCGCACTCTTCTCAATGATTCGAAGAAACTGGATCATTTCTCTAGCGGGCTCAATCAGTAAATCAACGTACATTGTGTTTGTTGTTGTCGTAATCGTTATGGTTCTGTCTGTCACTGTGTTTAAAGGCCAGTCACGCTCACTTGCTGTTAAGCAGAACACCGGCGCAAGAAGAAATATTAAAAGGTATGAAGACCGCAAGGACCGATATCCAGTGGTCGACTTAGACGAACCAGAACCAAATGATCCGGTAAAGCGTGAGAAGCTGAAGCAGCAAAGGAAACGGTTTGATAAAGACTCCCCTTTTACTAATCCTGGACCAGAGGATGCTGAAGTAGCATTCCGACCTGAATTTCCATTTGACTTTCCGGCTTTACCAGTTGCAAAAAGCGATGTTGTTATCATTGGTCAGGTGCTGAGTGCAGAAGCCCACCGTTCCGAGAACAAGACAAATATATTTTCAAATTTCGAAGTTAGAGTCGAAGAAGTTCTAAAAGGAAACGACTTGAGTGTGGGGAATGTAATCAACATTCAACGTGAGGGTGGCTTTCTGAAATACTCGAACGGACGCAAGGTGCTGGTTAGATTATCCGCGAATGGTATGCCCGCCGTCGCAGGCCGGTATGCATTTTTTCTCAGGACGGTTGAAGAAGATTACAGCATTCTTACTGGCTATGAGTTTACTAAAGATGGAATTGTCCCATTAGATTACTCACCCCAATTCCAAAGCCTTCAAGGTGAAGACGAGCCGACGTTTCTTAAGCAGCTCCGTGATGCTATCTCTGAAGCTGTTCCCAATAGGAGGAAAGATGTCTAACCAACAGCGCCAGCTCCATATTAAGTTTGGCCCTAATTCTCTTCTGTTGTTGGTTTCTCGCGGTGGCCAGGACGGAAGTACCTGTGAATTCGCAGCAGTCGACCAGATAACTGTTCCGGTGTGACGTTTCACAATTACTGCTTTATTGCCGTCTCCGACCTTTATGAAATTTCATGTTAGCCCAAAGTAGTAATGTCACCTTTCTCCAAAGTTGAAATGTCACCTTTTGTGGTACTGAAGTGGGAACTTCAGCACGAAAGGGACGGAGCAGGTGGATCCACTACTACGGATGAGCCAACGAGAACTGACGCG
>DASUYO010000134.1:0-10233 GCA_036377375.1 Pyrinomonadaceae bacterium | reverse complement strand
ACCTTCTTCAGGATTTGCTCAGGCAATCCGATTCCGTAAATGCGCCAGCGACCCTGCGGCGGAATCGGCGCAGGCGCGTAATCGAAATATTCATCGTCCGTCTCAAGGAAACGATAGTAGATTTCGTACAACTCGTTGCCGAAGATCTGCTGCGGTGTTTCAGTTCCGTGGGGCGTCGCATCTGTGGCAAACAAGATCCTGTCCTGGTACTTATCGAAGAACTTGCGTGTCATTCGCGGCTGTCGACCGAGCTCACCAATTCGAGCAGCAATGTCTACATACATGTTTGGATAACGATCGAGACACTCCGAAACGTACGGCAGATTCTCTGAATCCGCGGTGTGAAGCGCGACGAATTTCGTACGCGGGTGACGCTGCATCACACGATTGCGTGCTTCCTGGAGCTCGGCATTACTGGGATAGTCTTTGCCATGAAAAGACCAATCGGGATGCGCGCTGAGTTCTTCATAGCGTTCGTTAAAGCGATCTGTTGGCAGGAAAAACGCTTCCGGATCTGACACGTGTATCGCGACGGGCATGTCGAGAGCTCCAGCCGCTGCCCACATCTCGTCGAATCTTTTGTCATCAACCTTGACTAGCGGACCTGTGGTTACGTTTTCACGAAGATAAAGACCAAGAGTCTTAAGAACCTTTAGTCCGCGTGCGCCCGCTTTCTTTGCTGCTTCCAGTTGTTCGGCCTGGAATTTGGAATAGTTCGGCATCGTGATCTTTGCGTACCACGGTTCTGTGAACACGATGAACCGGTCGGGGTGAGGTTGTTGCCAGTGACGCAAAGTTTCTTCGAGCAAAGTGCCGTATCCGCCGGTGAGGTTGACCATGATGAGAACGTTCTTTTCATCCATGACTTTTAGAATTTCGGCAGGCGTAGCCGCGTTACGAACGACATCCGCCTTTCCTTTCCGATCGATCCAGGAGAGATGCGTGTGGAAGTCGATGTTTGGAAACCGTGACCGCGCAACATGAGTTTCCGGGACGTGTAGCATGCTCTTCGGTTGGTAATCTTTGAGTGCGAGTGGTTGGTCCTGGGTCGCCCTTGACTGAGCGTGAGTTTGGTCGAGCAGTTGTGATCCGAGCGCACCAAAGCCGACAGCCGCAATCGTCTTAAGCCATTCTCTTCTTCGTATAGCCATACGCGTTCTCCAAGGTCACCAAATTATTAGTTTGCAAACTCCGCCACTTAAGTTATTGTTTGTAAGCAACTCGAACAAACCCTCGTTTGAATGGGCGGGTTATAACATTCGCCGCCAGCACTGGCAAAGTGTTTTTAGTACAAATTTTGCAGAGCCCAGTTTTCAAGGTAAATGAATCTCTCTGAAATCAAAGTTGCTGTGGCCAGTCTGGTCACTGGCGGCGATTCCCAGTTCGAGCGAAGAGCGGCGCGACTCACAACCCTTTGCAAGCTGTTTTCTGACCACTACGGTGACGGACCCGTTTCACTCTTGCGCGCTCCTGCTCGAATGGGTGTCCTCGGCGAACACATTGATTACGTGTCATACCTCCCGACCGCATCACTGACCTTTGCCAGCCGTGAGCGCGACGCGTGGATGATGTACAGGAAGTCGCACGAACCTGTAGTCCGGTGCGTATCCTCTTCGGCGAGATTCGAACCTTCATCCTTTTCAATTCTCGACGTCCCCGAGTTTGCCGGTGACATTGAAGCCGAATGGCTCGATTTTTTATTTACTATCGGTACCCCACCGCCGCACTGGCAAAACTATCTCAACGCCGCCGTGACTTTCGCCCGCGCCAAGTTCGGTAAACAGATACAAAATGGGTTCGACTTCGCGCTGGATTCCGACATACCGCCGGGCGGCGGTGCCTCATCTTCATCAGCCCTCGTCGTTCTGGGCGGAGCCGCAATCAGAAACGTAAATGGAATCTCATGGACTCCTGAAGAGCTCGCAAGAGATTCCGCAATAGCTGAATGGTTCATCGGCACACGCGGAGGATCGATGGACCACATCACAATTTGCCTGGCAGAGACGGCTAACGCGGTATTGATTGACTACGCATCCGACCAAACTAGGCTGGCTGCGCTTCCCGATGAGCCCTTCCAGTGGGTTACCTTCTTTACAAAACCGGCCGATAAAGGTCGCGAAGTTATGATTGAGTATAACGAGCGCGCCGCAGTCTCACGATTACTCATTCCCGCGATAATTGATGGTTGGAAATTAAATGCGCCGGCTCGTCATAGCGAATGGCTTGACACTAAGAGGCGGCTGGCTGCCGGTTCAGTGGAAGCGTTGGAGGCAGCGCAGGATCTCTTCACATCGTTACCGGAAACCATCTCCATAGAAACAGTGAGCACGAATTACCTGGATACATTCCTGGAATTGGAAAGATCTTTTCCTGCCCTGCTCAATGACAGACCGCGATGGCCACTCAAAATTCGAATTCGCGGTATGCATCATTTAGGCGAAGCCAAACGCGTAACACTTGCCACGAACAAATTAGACTCGCTCCAAAACGAGAGAGATTCCGGCTACACACTATCCGCAATGCGAATGTTGGGAAACCTGCTCGATGAATCGCACGCCAGTTTGCGCGATCTCTACGGTGTCAGCGTTCCCGAAGTCGAAGAGTTGATCAAGATCATCAGACAGGATGCACACGTGTTTGGTGCTCGTGTAATGGGCGGTGGTTTTGGCGGGAACGTCCTGGCATTAACAACACGCGATCACTCACAAGACCTGATCAAACGAGTGCAGGAACAATACTACTCCGCGCGGGATCGCAACGGCGTTGACGAGGGCTCAGTGATCGTTTCGACGCCCGGTCGTGGTCTCAGCGATGTCGATTTGAACGAGCTCTGGCAAGATTCGATCGCTAAGATCAATTCGCTTGGTCCATCCGCCGCATCGCACCTAATGAATCTGCGAACCTTAATCGATGCCTCGTCAACCTCGTTTGATCCTGAAGAAATCTGGCCCGTTATTGTTGCTGCCGGAAAAGGTACACGTGCATCAGAAACCGGTCTTGACGTGCCGAAGCCTGTAGCGATGCTTGGCGAACATCCCGCAATTGTTCATGTGCTGCGGAATATTCGCGAGGGCTTAGGTAAAACGCGTTCTCCAGTGATCATCGTCTCGCCTGATACTGAAGCCATTATTCGCGAAAGACTTCGAGGCGAAGACGTGCTTTTCGTCACGCAACCTGAGGCTCTTGGAACGGGCGATGCCGTTTTAAGTGCACATCCGTTGATGCACGACTTCTCTGGCATTTCGCTGGTTGTGTGGAGCACTCAACCTGTCATTCGTGCAAAAACATTTGCACGCACAGCAAAGTTGGCTCGGCTTTTCGAGTCATATGACATGGTCCTTCCCACAGCTTTTGTGGAACACCCTTACGCGCCACTCCGGCGTGATAGCTCCGGTGAAATCGAATCAGCAAGTGAAACCCATTTACAAACCGCGGAAACCGTCGCGTTTGGTGAAACCAACATCGGTTTGTTCATGCTGAAAAACCAGACGATGTTCCAGACGTTGCTCGAATTACGAAAGCGGTATTGGGACGAGTCGACCGGTCGTTATGACCTGAGTCGTGGTGAGTTAGGGTTTCCTAACGAAGTCATCACGGCCCTTGCTCAGAAAAAATCGGGCGTGTTTGCGAGTCCTTTCGCGGATCCAACGGAAGAGCAAGGCATCAAGCGGTTGGAAGATTTGTCGCGGTGTGCAGGATTTCTCTCCGAGATGGACCATGAAGAAGTTTCTTCTCAAAAGTCGCAAGCATACGAACGCAGCGCCGAAGGCGCGGAATATAAAAGCCAGGGGCAAGCGTGAAGCGCGTCGCCCCTGGTTACGGATGAAAAATAACTTTAGCCCTGAAGGGGCGTAGACACTATTTCGGCCTGTCAGGCCTGTTCTCGCGTTGTTTTTGTAAACCAGGGGCGACGCGCTTCGCGCTTGCCCCTGGCTTTCATATTCCGCGCCTTTGGCGCTTCGTTCCGACTTTTAGGCAAAGCCCGCGAAGAAGAAACGCAAGATCGCTGTCGCAATAGAACAACGATGGCAACCGCTGTAAATAGCCCAAACGCTTCCGCCAAGCCGATCTCAAATCTGCGCTGGTGGATCGGTGGGTTACTGTTTGCTTCGACGGTCATTAACTACATTGACCGTCAGACTCTCTCAGTTCTGGCACCATATCTCAAGCAACAATACCAATGGAACAATCAGAACTTTGCGACGGTCGTGATTGCGTTTCGAGTTGCTTATTCAGTTGGACAGACTGTCGCTGGTCGTTTGATCGATCGCATAGGCACGCGAAAGGGTCTGACGATCACCGTGATCTGGTACTCGATCGCAGCCATGTTAACGTCACTCGCAGGTGGTCTACGTAGCTTTGCATTCTTTCGCTTCCTGCTCGGCGCAGGTGAATCAGCAAACTGGCCGGCAGCGACGAAAGCGGTGGCCGAATGGTTTCCAAAGAAAGAGCGCGGCTGGGCTGTTGCGCTTTTTGACAGTGGCTCTTCGATTGGCGGAGCGATCGCGCCACTGCTCGTGATCGGCTTGTACAAATACTTTGGTGGTTGGCGGCCAGCTTTTATTATCACCGGCACACTCGGGTTTTTGTGGTTGGTGGCGTGGCGAATACTTTATCACCCACCGGAGTCACATCCGCGAATCGGAGACGCTGAGCGCGAGATGATCCTGCGGGATCGAATCGAATTAGAGCAACAAGATCAGGATCGCAAGCAACACTCTCGATGGCGCGACCTGATCAGACTGCCACAGACCTGGGCCATAATTGCGGCCCGTACGATGACGGATCCGGTCTGGTTTTTTATTACTGACTGGTTTGCGATCTATCTGGTAAGCAAAGGAATCAATCCCGAGCAAGGACTGCTCGCGTTCTGGATCCCCTTTGTTGCTGCCGATCTCGGCAACTTTTTCGGTGGCGGAGTTTCGAGTTGGTTAATCCGACGCGGCTGGCCAGTGATCAAGGCTCGCAAGGCTGTGGTTGTGTTTGGCGGCCTGGGAATGACTCTCCTGATTCCGACTATTTTTACTTCAAGCTTGCTGGCCCTCGCGGGTCTCTTTGCAGTTTCGACCTTTGCGTATGCCTCTTTCTCGACGATGGCCCTTGTGCTTCCGTCGGATCTTTACCGCAGCGAATCAGTAGCGACTGTCAGTGGCATGAGTGGCACTGGCGCTGGGTTGGGCACAATTATTTCGACGTTTCTTATCGGCTACGTTTCGGATCATTATTCTTTTGAGCCGATACTCATTACGGCGAGCTTCATTCCCTTCGTGGGAATGATATTGGTCCTGGTACTAATTCGTAGAGATCTCAACTATGCGCAGACGTAGTTTCATCAAAGCAGGAACTGCTCTTACGGTGGCGAGCGCGTTACCACACATGAAAGCGCAGGAAGTCCCAACGCACAACTGGGACAACTACGATTTTGGGCCAGGTCCGCAGGTAACTGAACGTTTGAATCAAGGACCATTCGGGATCGAACAGGACGCCGGCTGGTACACAGTTCTTGTAACGTCGCAATCGAACAAACCCGTGAAGAACTACGGCCTCGGCCTGGTGGGATACACCTGGGAAGAAGGCGGGCCTTCACTAGCGGCACGCGCCGGCAAGGAAACGCTCGAGCAGCACGTTGAGAAGATGGCTTCGCTGCCTTTCGTCGATCTTCTTTACATCCGCTGTGATTGGCGCGATGTGCAGACCGCCCCCGGAAAACTCAACCTGAATCCAGTCTTCAAATTAACGCTGGATGCAGCCAAACGTCATAACTTACGCGTAGCGTTTCGTATTCAAATGTCCAACACAGAAGGCCAACCCGGACGGCTTGCTTTGCCGGATTTCCTGCAAAAACAAGTTCCGCTGGTGAGGATCGGAAAAACCTACGGCGCCAAAGAAGACTTTGTAGAACCTCGTTACGACCATCCCAAATTTCAGAGTGCATTCAAAGAGCTGAATGAATTGTTGGTCCGTGAGTTTGACGACAATCCGCTGATGGAATTCGTGGACCTGATGATGTATGGGTTTTGGGGAGAAGGTCACACCAGCAATCTTCCGAATCCCTTTCCGGATTATCTGACAGCTTCCAGAACGTTTCTCGACATGACGAAATTGCAGTTGGATCTTTGGAAGAAGGTGCCGTTGGCAGTCAATACTCAACCCGATATCAGCAATGTCGGTAACCGGGAAGTGCAGGACCTTTGTGTGCGAGCGGGTTGCTGGCTGCGCTCAGACAGCATAATCATTGAAGAACCGATTCAGATCGAAGAGCTCGCTAACCGGCCACCATGGTTGGCAACCATAATGGAGGATGGTTATTACCGGCAGTACAAAGTTGATCCAGATTATCTTCCTGTTGACGACGCGGGGATCAACATACTCGAGAAGTGGATGCTTCATACAATCGATCTCGGTGCGAACTACTGGTCACTGTGGACCGAATCTGAAAATCTGCGGCGTTATTACGAAAGATATCCGAACGGCTTCGAAGATTTGCAGCGAAGATTGGGTTATCGAGTACGACCTTCATGGATCTGGCAAAGAAAACGATACGGCACCGATGAGGTGATCGTCGCCGTGTCTAACGACGGGGTGTCGGGCGTTCCGGGAGTGCTGCGGTTGCATCTCGAGAGTCTCGACGGAAAAATTCAACTGAGCGGATCGCTCGACGGCGGTCACCCGCACGCAGGCAAGATCAGACAAGCATCATTTCTCTTACCAAAGAACAGCGACGGGTTGAAGCTGAAGATTCGAGCGGAGATCGAAATGAAAGGCGGTGTGCGACGTCCGATTAACTGGGCCACTGCGCAATCGACAAACTCAGATGGCTCGATTAGTTTTCAATTACTTCGACGTGACGATCCCAAGTGGCGGAAAGGCGTTTGATCTATCTCATGAGCTATTCAATCGGCATAGATCTTTGCGTGTGGCAGAACTTTTTGCAGTCACCGGTCGTGGTGCTGAATGATGCGCATCGGCTTTGCTGGGTGAAGTCTGGCAAGGCGCGGCAAAAGGTTATCGTAATGTGATCCTGTTGACGTTGGGCACAGGTGTTGGCGGAGCGGTACTCGTTGACGGTCGTCTGATCAAAGGTCAGATTGGACGCGCCGGGCACCTGGGCCACATATCCGTCAATTCCGATGGCCCTCCAGACATCGTGAACACTCCGGGAAGTCTCGAGCAGATGATTGGCAACTACAATCTGACCGAACGCTCAGCCGGTCGATTCACTTCGACACGCAAGCTGGTCCAGGCGCATCTTCAGGGTGACGGCGAGGCAACAAAGATTTGGCTTCGATCGATTTTTCATTTAGCGGCCGTTATCGCTTCATTCATAAATTCCTTCGATCCGGAGATTGTTATTATTGGCGGCGGCATAGCACAGGCGGGCTCTGCTTTGTTTGATCCACTTCGTCAGCAACTGGATCAATTTGAATGGCGACCGATGGGCCACCGCGTGCCCATTATTCCAGCAATGCTTGGTGAGAAGGCTGGTGCTATCGGGGCCGCATATCATGCGATTCTCGAAGCGCAGGCGTAATTCTCGGTGACGCTTGAGAGGGAGTTGGCATAGTTCAGAGTTCAGCCTTTAGGCTGCATGCTCGCCATTACGGTCGCAAGCTAAAGCTTGAACTCTGAACTATGCTCAGCGCCGGGTGACGCCTCAGAGGGATTTGATAAAGTTCGATTTCAGGTCGCTTACGAAAGGCAGACGTCTAGTTCATGACAAACTTCAATTGGCTGTTGGACGGCAGCATCGTCGGCTTGTACCTGCTTGTGACCATGATAGCGGGGTTGATGGTCAGAAAGTATGTCGGCAAGGTCGAGCACTTTTTGGTTGCGGGCCGAGAGATGGATGTCTATCTCGGCATCGCCTCACTTGCAGCTACCGAATTTGGCATCGTCACTTGCATGTACACCGCGCAGAATGGTTATGAAAAGGGATTTGCAGGAGCCACACCCGGCATACTTATGGCGGCGGCGATGGCAGGTGTGGGACTGACTGGATTTGTAATCAAACCGCTGCGCGATTCGGGTGTTATCACGATACCGGAGTTGCTGGAACAACGGTTTGGCAAACGCATTCGTTGGGCGTCCGGAGTCGTAATCGTGCTCGGTGGATTGCTCAACATGGGCGTCTTTCTAAGAACTGGTGGCCAGTTTCTCGTACTCGTCGCGGGATTGAACGTGCGCTATCTCGAGATCATGATGACTGCGCTCCTCGTCGGCGTCGCGATATATACGATTCTTGGCGGCATGCTGTCGGTGCTTGTCACTGACTTTCTGCAGTTCGTCGTAATGAGCGTCGGATTGATTCTCGTAACGATCCTCATCCTGATGAATGTTGGCTGGGAGAAGCTGGTAACAACGGTAGAAACAAATTACGGCGCGGGCGGTTTCAATCCCTTCGTGAATCCAACGATGGGCTGGCAGTACGTGCTTTTCAATCTCATGTTGAATACTGCCGCCGTGCTCACATGGCAAACGATCATCGCTCGTGTGCTGGCCGCAAAGGACACGCGCACTGGTCGCAGGGTTTACACCGGAACTGCTTTCTTTTTTGTATGTCGTTTTCTGATCCCGGGCATCTGGGGTATCGCGGCTCTCGCTACGCTTGGTCCAGTTGCGAATACACTCGAAGCAATGCCCAGCTACCTAAGTACTGCGGTTCCGGCAGGACTGATGGGAATTCTGATTGCCGCGATGCTGGCCGCCGATATGTCGACCGACTCGTCGTACATGTTGACCTGGTGCAGTGTGATCTACAACGACATACTTGCGCCGCTACGAAAAAAACCATGGTCCGAGCGTAAAGGACTGTTTTGGAATCGAACCATCATTGCACTCATCGGTGTTTTTCTGTTGCTCTATGGTCTCTGGTATCCGCTTAAGGGCGATCTTTGGACGTACCTGGGCGTGACCGGCACGATCTATTTAGCAAGTATTTCTGTGCTCTTGATTGCGTGCTGTTACTGGCGTAGAGCAAACAGTTGGGGAGCCGGAGCTTCGATTCTGGTGAGCGCGATTATTCCTGTGACTTATCTTGTGATGGAACAGTTACCCGCTACGGCGACAGTCGCGAAGACTATTGGTCCATACTATTCGGGTATCGCCACGTATGTTCTGTCAGGAGCAGCAATGATAGTCGGGTCGCTACTAAAACCTGGAGTTCACTCAGAGAGGAGGCCGGCAAATGCCTAGTCACTGGTTTTGGTGGGCTCTGAGTATGGCATGCGTCATCTGGTATTCAACCATAACGATCTATGTCGCGATTAAGGGTGCGAGAGACATCAGGAATATGCTTGCGCGTCTTGACGCAACCAGGAAAGAAGAAGCGGAACGGTAAGTCAGCGAGCTTTCGTTCAACCGAGCACCAACGGTGCGGAATATGAAAGCCAGGGGCAAGCGCGAAGCGAAGCGGAGCGCGTCGCCCCTGGTTACAAACACCGCGAGGACCAAGGCCTGAAGGGCCGAAATAGTATTACGCCCTTTCAGGGCTTGATCGCATTTCTCATTTGTATCATATTCCGCGCCGTTGGCGCTGCGATTCGTATCTTTGTAACACGTGACGATGGAGGCTCAATGATTCGCATCGCCATAGCAGGTTGCGGTGAACATTCAAGGACCAGCCACGCTGCTCCTCTGGCGCGATACGCTGCTACGCATCCCAATGAAATCCAACTCGCTGCGGCGTGTGATCTGAATGCGGAAAGAGCCATCGAGTTCTGCCGTTCGTTCGGTTTTCTCCGTGACTATGACGATCTGGATCGAATGCTGGCACTCGAAAAGCCCGACGCATGCGTGAGTGTGATGCCGATGGAAAAGATTGTCGAAGTGGGAATCAAACTTCTCCAGCGCCGGATACCGTGTGTGATTGAAAAGCCCCTCGGAACTACACTCGCCGAAGTTCAGCGACTGGCCGAAGTAGCTCGCGAAACGCAAACTCCGCACATGGTGTCGGTTAACCGCCGCTTCATGCCGTATCTCAATCGTGCTCGTTCATGGATATCTGAACATGGACCACTGCGTTATGTGCGAGCGTCACAGGTCCGCAACCAGCGAAGTGAGCGGGATTTTATTTGGTCAACTGCGATACATGTGCTCGACGCGTTGCGTTACATCGCTGGTGACGTCGAAAACTTTGAAGTCAAGCTGCCGCGACGCGGCTCCGCAACCTGGTACGTAATAGCACTACATTTCGCGAACGGAACGACGGGTCAGGTTGAGATTCTTCCGACAGCA
>DASUYO010000133.1:0-9538 GCA_036377375.1 Pyrinomonadaceae bacterium | reverse complement strand
GCGGTTTGTGCCGGATCCGTATGCGGGCAGAGCGGGAGCGCGCATGTACAGCAGTGGCGACTTGGTGCGGCATTTGCCGAGCGGGGTATTGGAATACCTGGGCCGCAATGACGAGCAAGTGAAAGTGCGGGGCTACCGGATCGAGTTGGCTGAGATCGAAGCGGTGCTGAGAGAGCAGCCGCAAGTGCAGGAAGCGGTGGTAGTGGTGAGCGAGCCGATGCCGGAAGACAAACGGTTGTTGGCTTACTGGGTAAACCGCGCGACGACGGCGGCAGCGACGCCGAGCGAATTGCGGCAGTATCTGCTGGAGCGGTTGCCACACTACATGGTGCCGAGTGCCTATATCGAATTGCCGCAAATGCCGTTGACCCCCAATGGCAAGATCGACCGCAACGCTTTGCCTTCTTTCGACGGAAAGCGGGCTCCAATGAACGTTGAATTCCAGGCGCCCCGCACACTCACAGAAGAGATGTTGGCGACGATCTGGCAGGATGTTTTGCACGTGGATCGAGTCGGTGCGCGCGACGATTTCTTTGAGCTGGGTGGTAACTCTTTACTTGCGATGCAGGTGGTCGCGCGAGTCAGAGAAGTTTTTCAGTTAGAAATGGAGATTCGTTCTTTATTTGAACGAACAACTATTGAAGGCATGGCCGCTGCGGTAGCGGAGCTACAGCGTGATCAGCAATTCCTGCCAATTGATCTGACCCGCAGCATTAAGCGTGAGGAAGAGAGAATATCAGCCACTCTGGACCAGCTTTCGGATGAAGAAGTTGACGCCTTACTCGCTGAGATGTCGCTGGGAACGGAAACTTAATCGGGCTTTGCACAAAAAGTTTAATCTAGTGGTGCGAGAGTATTTTGAAGCTAAGCTCTTAGCCTGCGAAGCAGGCGAAAGCATAAAGCCTGGGGCGTAAGCCCCAGGATTTCGGAATAAATGTTTTGCAGCCCGTGAAACGGGCGACAGTCTTAAGGTTACAAGCTTTCGCCCGCTATCGCGGGCTCGATCCCCAAATGCAAATTCACAACCTGGGGCTTGCGCCCCAGGCTTTATGCTTTCGCCTGCTTCGCAGGCTAAGCAAAAGGCCAATTCCGACTTTTCGTGCAAAGCCATTAATCGAATAAGCTCAACACGCCTCTCACAATCGCCTCTCAGAACGCGAAACATTCTTACCTGAACAAGTAGGAGAAATTAATGAGATTGTTATCACTACTTTTGCGTGCCTCTCGAGGTACTGTCCTTGTAGTTGTGCTGATCGGTTTCATCGCCGGCGCCAGCCACGCGGGGTTGATCGCCATTATCAACTCGACCATTTCCCGCACCGCCTCAGCCAGATGGCTTTTGGTTGGTGGGTTCTTTGGATTATGTGCCGTGTCGCTCTGCTGTCGAATATTGTCAGACACGATGCTCGCGCGTCTCTCGCAGGGTGCAGTCTTTAACTTGCGCTTGCAGTTGTCTCGCAAGATTTTATCTGTTCCCTTGGTCAAGCTGGAACAGTTTGGTACTTCTCGCATCATGGGCACTTTGACTGATGACGTTCCCACGATTGCAAGTGCGTTGGCCGGTATCCCGCCCTTCTTCATTAACATTGCCACCGTGCTGGGCTGCTTTACATATTTGTACTTACTCTCGGGACGCATGTTCGCCATCCTGATGATCATCATGACGCTGGCGTCAGTTACGTATCAGCTTCTGATGAACAAGTCCGTTTTCTATATGAGACTGACGCGCGAACTGGGGAATCAGTTATTCGATCACTTTCGCGCGCTGACGAGCGGCACCAAGGAGTTAAAGATTCACTCGTATCGTCGAGAAGCTTTTCTGACAAAGTTGCTGCGCCCTACTGCGGATGCGCTTCGAGACAGCACGGTTAAAGGCAGCAGGGTCCTGGCCGGAGCGATTGGTTGGGGTCAGCTCATGATCCTGCTTGGCATAGGCTTGCTCTTGTTCATCGTGGCAAGTCCTAACACTCACGCTATAACCGGATTTGCCCTGGTCACAATATTCCTGATGACTCCAATGGAGTCGATCATGAACACGTCATCCTTTATGGCGCGTGCCAACATTGCTCTGAAAAAGGTTGATGAGTTGGGACTCACTTTGTCAGATCTGGCGACGGAAGGTAATCCTGCAACCCATCCCGATCGAGCTCCTACCTGGAAATCTCTGGAGCTGAGAGGTGTGACTCATTCTTATGCTCAAGAAGGAGAGGAGCGAAACTTCTCGGTTGGTCCCGTCAATTCCAGCTTCCGGCCGGGTGAACTGGTGTTTTTAGTAGGAGGCAATGGCTGCGGCAAAACAACTTTAGCGAAGCTGTTGGTGGGTCTTTACACTCCCGAGCACGGAGATATTTACCTCGACAATCAAATCGTTACGAATGAGAACAGGGAAGACTACTTTCAGCTTTTCTCGGTTGTCTTCTCTGACTTTTTCCTTTTTGAAAGGCTGCTGGGTCTGGAAACACCGGAACTCGATGCCACCGCTCGGAAGTACCTCGCTCAACTTCATCTGGACCGTAAAGTCGAAATCAAAGACGGGATGCTTTCCACGACCGACTTGTCACAAGGACAGCGGAAGCGCCTGGCGCTACTTACCGCATACCTTGAAGACCGTCCGATTTATGTCTTTGATGAGTGGGCGGCTGATCAGGATCCCACCTTCAAGAGACTGTTTTATTACAAACTCCTCCCGGAGCTGAAAGCGAGAGGGAAGACAGCGTTCGTCATCAGTCATGACGATCACTATTATCACGTTGCTGATCGGATCATTAAGATGGACGATGGCAAGATCGAGTACGACAAACTCAATACTCCCTCGCGGGACAATCAGAGCGAGTTTTTTGAAACCAGTTTGGTACCTGATTTTGCCTTAACGAAGTGAAGCTCTCTTTTGCAGCGCCAAAGGCGCGGAATATGAAAGCCAGGTTTTGCAGCGCCAAAGGCGCGGAATATGAAAGCCAGGGGCAAGCGCGAAGCGCGTCGCCCCTGGAAGGTAATCAAAATTCAAATCCAGCCCTGAAAGGGCGGAATGTATTTCGGGCCCTTCAGGCCTCGTAGTTGTGATCTCGCTATAACCAGGGGCGACGCGCTCCGCTTCGCTTCACGCTTGCCCCTGGCTTTGATATCTCGCGCCGTTGGCGCTACTCCGGTCAAATTATGATGAACGCGTCGGTCAACGAACTGTGGAGAGAAAACTTCAGGCAGGTGCCGCAACCAACCTTGCGTTTGTTTTGCTTTCCTTACGCCGGCGGGTCAGCGGTGATCTTTCACAAGTGGGCTGCCAGCCTGCCGCAGAGTATCGAAGTTTGTCCTATCTATCTGCCGGGACGCGGGCACCGGTCGAAGGAAAAAGCATTCACCGATATCCATCCTCTCGTTGAGGAAACCGCTGAGTCTATCCTGCCGAGTCTTGCACAGCCATTTGCGTTTTTCGGTCACAGCATGGGAGCGTTGATCTGTTTTGAGCTTGCCCGTTACCTCCGCAAAAACCATCATCCGGAACCGCTGCACATCTTTGTTTCCGGACGGAGTGCCCCCCAGATTCAGACTTATGAACGGATCACCTATAACTTACCCGACGACGAATTTATCTCAGAGTTGCGCCGGCTCGATGGCACGCCCCGCGAGATTTTTGAACATTCTGAGCTGTTGTCGTTAATGCTGCCCATTCTACGAGCAGATTTCGCACTCACGCAGCGTTATGAATACAAAGCTGAGCCTCCACTTGATTGCTCAATCTCTGCGCTTGGCGGTCTCGAGGATTATGAGGTCACTAAGACGCAATTAGAACCGTGGCGTGAGCAGACCTCCAGTCGATTCGCTTTGCACCTCTTCCCCGGCAACCACTTCTTCGTGAACACAGCGCGGTCCTTTCTTCTTCCCATAATCTCCCAGGAATTACTTGAACTTATAACAGAGCGCCAACGGCGCGAGATATAAAAGCCAGGGGCAAGCGCGAAGCGCGTCGCCCCTGGTTACAGAGACCACAACTACGAGGCCTGAAGGGCCGAAATACACAGGTATTCCGCCCTTTCAGGGCTGCAATTAAATTTCGATTATCTTCCAGGGGCGACGCGCTCCACTTCGTTTCGCGCTTGCCCCTGGCTTTCATATTCCGCGCCTTTGGCGCTGCAATTCAATGAAACTATTTCGCAGCGACGTTTTTGAAAACCTGAGCATGGCGATCTTGACTTTGCGTGCCCAGAAGCTGCGCTCTTTTTTGACAGTAATCAGCGTGGTGATGGGCGTGTGGACAGTGATGGTGATTTCGTCAATTGTCAGTGGCATTGATGTCGCGGTCAGGAAAGAGGCTGAATCCTTTGGAACAAGCTCTATTTTTCTCTCCAAAACACAAATTGGGATCAATACTGGACGACTGACGAAGGAGATGCGCACGCGTAAGGATTTGACGTATGAGAACGCGCAGGAGATCGCGAAATTGCCGGCGATCGAACTTGCGGTGCCTTTCCTCAACATCAGCAACAGCTATACGGGAGAGAAAATCCTTGTCAGGGCCAATGGGAAAACCTCGGCAGCGATTCGACTCGAGGGAACCTTGCCGGATTATGCCAACTCAGGACAGGAAGTCATCGCTGACGGGCGCTTCTTTACCCAGTTTGAAAATGATACTGCTCAAAAGGTATGCGTGCTCCGTAGCAGTGCAGCCGAAACCTTCTTTCCGGATACCTCACCGGTCGGAAAAGAAATCAATATCGGCGGAGATACATTTCGCGTCGTCGGTTCACTAGCCTGGCGCGAGCAACTGTTTGGAGGTGGTACCGGGGTCAACAACCTGAACAATGGCATTTTCATTCCGTTCCAGACTGCGAAAAAACTAAGGCCCGATGCTACAGAAGTTTTCATTCTTGCAGTGGCAAAGCCGGGACTTCTCGAAATAGCCAAAGATCAAGTGAACGATCGATTGCGAGTACTTCGCCATATCTCTTACAGCGAGGATAGTGATTTCAGCATGTCAACTTCGCAATCCCTTATTGACGAATTTCGCTCTCTTACATTTGCCATAAACCTTGGGATGGTTCTCCTGTCGGCGATCGGACTAACCGTCGGAGGTATCGGTGTGATGAACATCATGCTGGTCAGTGTGACGGAACGCATCCATGAGATTGGTATTCGTAAGGTGATAGGCGCACATCACAGCGACATTCTCTGGCAATTCCTTATCGAAGCGATGACGTTAACAGGAATTGGCGGCTTAATTGGTCTTCTCATCGGTTGGGCAACTACGCTGGTTGTGAATACGTTTGTCCCCTCTTATGTTCCTTTGTGGGCGCCGGTAGCCGGCTTAATTGCGAGTGTTGCAGTAGGTGCAATCTCCGGCGTCTGGCCTGCACGGAGAGCTGCCAGGCTGGATCCGGTAATAGCGTTGGCGCATGAATAAATGAAATTTGTCGAGTCCATTAAGCTTGCGATTTTTGCGATCTGGGCGCACAAGTTGCGCTCCGCTTTAACGCTCCTTGGGATGATTATGGGCGTCACCTCAGTCGTGGTAATCGTCTCCTTAATTCAAGGATTCAACGCATACGTTGATGATCGAATTGACCGGATTGGTTTAAGAACAATTACGGTTCGACGCTTCGACCCCAGCGATTACAGAGACACCGACAGTTATGTCGCCGCCGTGCGCCGAAACAAGAAACTCACCTTCGATGACTATGAATTTCTAAAAGACAACGCGAGCCTCGTTGAGCGGTTGGGCATTCAGGCCAATTCGACATCTTGCCAGGTCAAACGCGGAACTGAGGAACTTAACGACGTTCCGATTGAAGGGGTCACCGCAAATATCGTCGACGTTCTACACCCGGACATTGCTGATGGTCGTTATTTCACGAAGGCTGAAAACGACGCCGGCGCGCTCGTCGCTTTTGTCGGGTCAGACATTGCAGGGAATCTGAAAGGAAATGAGGAGTCGTTCCTGGGGCAATACATAACTGTTTGCGGTATTCCCTACCGCGTGCTTGGCATCGCCAATTTCCAGGGAGCGATCTTCGGCCAGGCGCAAGATAACTATGTCACCATACCCTTCAAGACCTACAGCAAAACATTCGCCGACAGTATTAAGCAACAGGGGATCTCTTTTGTAGCGACACCGCATTCGGATCAGGGATTTGACGACGTGGTTGATGAACTGCGATCTTTGATGCGCATCCGTCGCCGTCTTCAAACCGATGAGAAGGATAATTTTGGCATTGTCACGCCGGACGGCATTACCGCAATGCGAGATCGAATACTGGGACCGGTTTATATCGTGGCCGTTTTGGTACCGGGGATCTCGCTCCTGATTGGTGGGATCGTGATCATGAATATCATGCTCGTATCGGTTACCGAGCGGACCAGGGAAATTGGCATACGCAAATCACTGGGCGCCAGGCGTAGCGATATTCTTAAACAGTTTTTGGTTGAAGCAATCACCCTTTGCGCGATGGGTGGAGTGGTTAGCATCTTTGTTGCATATGCCATTGCAAAGATCGTGACGGCTTTCGGTTATCCGACTCCGCTATCAATCACTGGCATTGTTATCGCCCTTACAGTCTCCGGGGCCGTTGGATTGCTATCGGGGGTTTTCCCGGCTTGGAAAGCCGCCCAGGTCAATCCAAATGAAGCCTTGCTAGCCGAATAGAAGCAGACCAGACCCAAGGTAATAGGATGAGTCTTACGGAACAAAACCAGTTCAGTTATCAATCGCCTACCGGTAAAGCTTCGCCAGAGCTCTTGAGTGGAAGTGAGTTCAGGCAGGATCTAAGAAGGCTCGCTGGTGAATTTAAAGAGAAGATCATCGAGCGTCAGAACGGCATACCAACCATGTTGGATAATGCTCTCCTGTCCTTTATAGATCAGTTGAATAGGCTCCCTCCGCAACAATCTTTGGAAGAGAGTAGCAAGCAGGTAGGTGGTCCAGAAGGTGAACTATTGCGAGAGAGGCTCTCCAGGCTCCGCACGATCCTGAGCCGTCGCAGTCAGGGTCGTTTTGTAAGTTACGAGGATCGTCGTAACAGTCCGGGTGAGGAGTCCGAGATCAGTGACTTTGAGATGTTAATGAGCCAGGGCGCGGCTGAGTGTATGAAGTGGAAGGGAATGGCTCTGTTTAAGACGGTCTATGACTTTAGCATCTACACAATGATGCTCTGGGATCTAAAGCCACGGACCATTTTTGAACTTGGTTCCGGCACCGGATCAAGCGCTGTCTGGTTCGCAGATTTGATGAAAACGTTTGGAGTCGAATCACATGTGCACTCCGTTGATCTGAAAGAAGTGAAACTAAAGCATGCGGGCGTCAACTTTGTTCAGGGCAATAGCATGAACATAGAAAGGATTTTCGACGAGGGTTATTTGCGAAGCGCTCCTCATCCATGGCTCGTCATTGAAGATGCACATGCCAACGTGTATGAAGTGCTTTGCTATTTTCATGGGTTCCTTGAACAAGGCGACTATCTCGTCGTGGAAGATAGCATCATCAAGAAAAACGAGATTGCCAGATTCATGCGGCGCTACCCTGATCGTTATAGGGTTGACACCTACTACACGGATTTCTTTGGCCGCAATGCCACCTGCTCCCCGGATTCAATATTCGTCAAGATGTGAGTTGGAAGACAACTCTCTCTCGCTCTGCTTTGCCTTAAAATCCGAAATCATTCTTGGACACAGTCAGTACAGGGAGCGGTAGCGACCTGGTCAAACGATGGGAGTAAAGAATAGTTAGGAAATATCGCATGCTGACCACTGACCAGGTCGCTACCGCTCCCTGTACTGACTGTGCCCAAGTGCGATTCCTACTTTGAGGCAAAGCCATCTCGCTCCATTAATCGCGACTTCTCCTATCCAAAGATCTTAGTCCTCCTGAGAATACCGTAATGAACAACCCTGCGAATACAGCTGTGCTCTCGGCTGAAGAAAAACGCGAATTACTTGCCGAACTGTTCCGCAAGCAGGCCAGAGAATCGAAAACATATCCTCTGTCGTTTGCGCAACAACGTCTATGGTTTTTGGACCAGCTCGAGCCCGAAGGCAATTCCTACAGGAGTATGACCGGTGCCCGTCTCACCGGGATGTTGGACCTGATGGCACTGGAGCGGACGTTGAACGAGATCGTGGCGCGTCATGAGGTGCTGCGCAGCCGGATCGAGATGGTAGGCGGCGAACCCGTGCAGGTGATCGAGTCAGTGCAGGAGTTGCGGCTGAAGCGAGTAGACCTGACGGAGATGCGAGCCGGGGAACGAGACGCAGAAGCAGAACAGTTGGTGCGCGAAGAACTGGAGCGCCCATTTGACCTGGGCCAGGGGCCGCTGTGGCGAGCCACATTGATAGCGCTGTCAGAGAGCGAGCATGTGCTGTTGTTTGTGATCCATCACATCATCAGCGACGGCTGGTCCATGGGAGTGCTAATGAAGGAATTGGCGGTGCTCTACAACGCGTATGTGGCCGGGGAGGAGTCACCGCTCGCAGAGTTACCGATACAGTATGCGGACTATGCAGCGTGGCAGCGGGAGTGGCTGCAAGGAGCAGTGCTGGAGCGGCAACTGGAGTACTGGCGGAAGCAATTGGGAGGAGCAGCGCCGGTATTGGAACTGCCGCTGGACAGAGCGCGACCGGCGATCCATACGGTGCAGGGCGGGCAGGTTAGATTCGAACTCAGTGGAGCGCTGAAAGAGAGCTTGCTGAGTTTGAGTCGCGCGGAAGGAGTGACGCTGTTCATGACGCTGCTGGCGGCGTTCAAAGCGTTGTTGTATCGCTACACGGGACAGCGGGACATCAGCGTCGGAACGCCGATAGCAGGGCGACAGCAACTGGAGACGGAAGGATTGATCGGGCTGTTCATCAATACGCTGGTGCTGCGGACGGAGGTGAGCGGGGAGGAGAGTTTCAGAGAGTTAGTGAGACGGGAGCGAGAGGTGGCGTTGGGAGCGTACGCGCATCAGGACATTCCGTTTGAGAAGCTTGTAGAAGAGTTGCGACCAGTGCGGCAGATGAGCCACACGCCGCTGTTTCAAGTGATGTTTGTCTTGCAGAATTCGGAGCTGCCGGAGATGAAGCTGTCAGGGTTGGCGCTAACTCCGATCGAATTTCCAAGCGAAACGGTAAATTTTGATCTCGCGCTCGCAATGGAAGAAACAGCGTCGGGATTTCATATGGACATGCATTACAACACCGACCTGTTCGAAGAGGCCACGATCAGACGAATGTTGGGGAACTTCAATATTCTGATGCAAGGGATCGTGGCCAATCCGAACGAACGCATCTGCGACGTTCCATTGTTGGCCCACGAAGAGCGCCGGCAGTTGTTGGAGCAGTGGAACGATACGGAGGTGAATTATGCGAGCGCCAAGTGCCTGCACGAATTGATCGAGGAGCAGGTAGCCCGCACACCGGCCAGCGCAGCGGTGCGCTTTGACACTGAAGAGCTCAGCTATGAGGAGTTGAATCAGCGTGCAAATCAACTGGCGGCACAGTTGCGCGCGCTGGGAGTGGGACCGGACGTGGTGGTCGGAATCTGCATGGAGCGGTCAGTGGAAATGGTGGTGGGGCT
>DASUYO010000132.1:0-11739 GCA_036377375.1 Pyrinomonadaceae bacterium | reverse complement strand
CGCCGAGCTCAACGCCCGCGCCAACCAGCTCGCTCATTACCTGATCGAATTGGGTGTCAAAGATGAGATGTTGGTCGGCCTTTGCGTCGAGAAATCGCTGGACGTGGTTGTCGGTATGCTCGGCATTCTCAAAGCCGGTGGCGCCTTCCTGCCTCTGGATGCGGCGTATCCGCTGGAGCGTCTCTCCTTCATGCTCGAAGACGCACAGATCTCAGTATTACTAACGCAGCAGAACCTGGCAGCAACGTTACCGACAACACAGTGGGTGCAAACGATCTGTCTCGACAGTGATTGGGATCTGATCGCAGAGCAAAGCACAAATAATCCGAGTGGAACTGTAGAGGCGGACCATCTGGCTTATGTCATTTACACCTCGGGCTCAACGGGCAAGCCGAAAGGAGTCATGATCCGGCACAGCGGTCTGTGCAACATGGTCACAGCGCAAATAAAAGCTTTCGACGTGAGATCAGACAGTCGTGTACTGCAACTAGCGTCGTTGAGTTTTGATGCTTCAGTGTCGGAGATCTTCATGGCGCTGCTGGCCGGTGCCGCGCTCTACATCGGTCGTCGCGACTCGCTCATGCCGGGACCTGAATTGATTCAAGCGTTGCGTGAAAATGAAATCACGACAGTCACGCTTCCTCCGTCAGTGTTGACGGTGATGGAGAGTGAAGGACTGAACACGTTGGAGACGATTATCGCGGCTGGAGAACATTGCCCGCTGGAGACGGCTCAGCGTTGGACCAAGGTGTGTCGATTCTTCGATGCCTATGGACCAACAGAAATTACCGTATGCGCGACACTGGGTGAGTTGGATGGAACTCGGGTAACGATTGGCAAGCCAATCGCGAACACGTCGATTTACATCTTGGACGAGAACTTGAAACCCGTACCAAGAGGCGTCTATGGCGAGCTGCATGTGGGCGGAGCAGGACTTGCGCGGGGTTACCTGAACAGACCCGAGTTGACCGCTGAACGGTTCATTCCAAATCCGTTTGTGACAGACCCCAACAATGCTGGTCAGCGTCTCTATAAGACCGGTGATCTGGCGCGTTGGTTGGAAGACGGGACGATTGAATTCGCCGGGAGAATTGATACTCAACTGAAGGTTCGAGGCTATCGCATCGAGGCCGGCGAAGTCGAGACGCTGCTCAACAGTCATCCCGAAGTGCGCACGAGTGTTGTCATCGCGCGAGGAGATGAAGCCGGCGACAAGCAGCTGGTTGCTTATTGTGTGCCGCAGGACAATGCGGCGAACAATCGTATCGAGTTGTGGCCGTCAGTTGCCGAATTCTACATTTACGACGATCTTCTCTATCACGCGATGACTGCTGACGAGCGGCGCAACCAGAGTTACAAGGTTGCGATAAACAGGCATGTCAGGAACAAGGTTGTGCTCGACATCGGAACCGGAAAAGACGCGATCCTGGCGAGGTTCTGCGTCGAGGCCGGTGCGAAGCGAGTTTACGCGATCGAGCTGCTCGATGATTCGTACCAGCAGGCGAAGAGTACGATAGAAAGGCTCGGCCTGACTGACAAGATCATTCTGATTCACGGCAACTCGATGGAAGTGGAGCTGCCGGAGAAGATTGACGTTTGTGTTTCGGAAATCGTTGGACCAATCGGAGGCTGTGAGGGCGCTGCTCCGATCATCAATAACGCCTGGCGTTTCATGAAAGACGATGGCGTGATGATCCCATCGCGCAGCATCACAAGGATTGCCGCAATCACCTTACCTGAAGATTTCCTGGAAAACCCCGGCTTCAGCAAAGTCTCGGCTCAGTATGTTGAGAAGGTCTTTGAAGACGTCGGTCATCAATTCGATCTAAGGTTGTGTCTGCGGAATTTTTCGCAAGACAACATCATCTCCAACTATCAACCGTTCGAGAGCCTCGATTTCTCTCAACGTATTCAACCGGAATTCGAGCAGGAGATAGAGCTGACGATAAATCGTGATGCGAATCTTGTGGGCTTTGTCGCATGGCTGAACCTGCACACTGTCGAGGATGAAGTCATCAACATTCTGGAACATGAGTATTGCTGGCTGCCCGTTTACCTGCCGGTCTTTTATCCGGGTGTTGAAGTCGAGGAAGGAGACTACATCACCGCGACTGTGAGCGGCACTTTCAGCGATAACAATCTCAATCTCGACTACACGGTGAAGGGAAAACTCGTCAGACAGTCTGGAGACGAGATCGAGTTTGACTACACCACCTTCCATCATAAGCAGATCTTCCAGGCAACGAAGTTTCACGAAAAGATCTTTGATGGCGGGGAAATCAATATACTGGAGAGTAATCAGCCACAGGTCTTGTCGAAGAAACTCAGGACTTATCTTGAGGAAGTCTTGCCCGACTACATGGTTCCTTCTCAATTCATAACGATAGATACGGTGCCGCTGACGCCCAACGGCAAGATCGATCGGAACGCATTGCCGGTACCGGGACAGATCGAGGTCTCAACGGATCATGGGTATGTTGCGCCTCGCAACGCGCTCGAATCTCAACTCGCTTCGATATGGGAAGAGCTGTTGGGTGTTCGTCCCGTCGATATTCGCGAAAGTTTCTTTGAGCTCGGCGGCCATTCGCTTTTGGCAGTGCGGCTGATGGCAAAAATCAAGAAACAGTTCGGAATGGATTTACCGATATCCGCTTTGTTCCGCGGTGAAACTGTTGAAGAGTTCGCGCAGATACTGGGCGAGCAAAGTACGGCATGGCGTTCATCGCCGCTTGTGCCGATTCAACCGCAGGGTACAAAACCGCCGTTCTTCTGCGTGCATGCACTGGGCGGCAATGTCAACAACTACTATTTGCTGGCTCAGTATCTCGGCAACGATCAGCCTTTCTATGGTTTGCAAGCGCCGCCGCTCCACGAGGTATCCGAAGCAGACTCGCAAATCGAGGTGATGGCCGCGCGCTATGTCGAAGGAATACGCGAAGTGCAGGCCGCTGGTCCATACCGGCTTGGCGGTTACTCGTTTGGCAGTTTTGTAGCTTACGAAATGGCGCGGCAACTCCGCGAAGTGGGCGAGGAAGTCGCGCTGGTCGCACTCTTCGATACTTACTCACCCGCGTATCTTCAGAAGCTGCCTGAAACCAGAGATATAGCTGACATGCTCGTCGGTCTCGCGTGGTCCACCTCGCGCGAACAAGGGAAGCGGTTGCTGCTGCCTGTCGAGACTTTGCGGCAGCTCAATCTCGATGAGCAGCTCGATTACTTCCTCGAGAAGATGCGGGAACAAGACCTGGCACCGCCCGAAGTGGATCAAGAGCTTCTGCGTCGTTTCCTCACTGGCACCGCAGCAAGAGAGAACGCCGCGCGCGCGTATGTTCCTCAGCGATACAGCGGCGCTATCACGGTTCTCTCATGCGAGGAACGAGATCCACTCTGGATTGAAAGATTAGTCGCTGCGGGACTCCCGCCGGACAATCCGACTCTCGGATGGGGAGAGCTGTCCAGCGAGCCCGTGAACGTAATCGAGATTCCCGGCCATCACGATGTCATCTGTCAGGAGCCGTACGTGCAACCGTTGGCCGAAAGCCTACGCACTTGCCTCGAGACGGCGTCTGCGGGACGGAGCAAAGTCGCAAGTATTCGAACGTAGCGCCGAAGGCGAATATGAAAGCCAAGCGCGCAGCGCCAACGGCGCGAAATATGAACGCCAGGGGCAAGCGCGACGCGAAGCGGAGCGCGTCGCCCCTGGTTATGAATGAAAAAAAAGACCTTAGCCCTGAAAGGGCGGCGATATTTCGGCCTTTCAGGCCTTGAACGGATTTGCGGTTGTAACCCGGGGGCGACGCGCTTCGCGCTTGCCCCTGGCTGTCATATTTCGCGCCGTTGGCGCTGCACTTGTCACTGGCTGTCATATTCGCGCCTTCGGCGCTTTGGAAAGACCTTCATATCTCGCGCCTTTGGCGCTCTGGAAAGAATTTTTAGTACTTAACAAACGGGGGCTCAGCTAATGAAATTCTTAAGCTTCGTCACGAAGTATTCGCGGTCCGTGGTTATTCTGGCGATCATCGCCGGCGCCCTTAGTGGCCTTTGTAAGGCGTTGGTGATCGCGCTGGTTAACCACGTGCTCTATCTGCACAACCCGGCAGACAACCGGTGGTTGCTTGTGGCGTTTATCGCTATATGTCTGGTGGAACCGCTGAGCCGGTTCATTGCGTCAGGTTTGCTGACGTACCTGGGCCAGAAGGCAGTCTTCGATCTTCGCATGCGCTTGACGCGTCAGATTCTTGCGACGCCTCTGCGCTCGTTGGAGGAGCTGGGCCAGGCGCGGATCATGGCAGTCTTGACGGACGATATCTCCACGATCAGCAACACACTGATTGCTATTCCGATTCTCTGCATGCAAATCGCGGTCGTGCTTGGCTCGCTTGTCTACATGGCCTGGCTTTCTCCGAAGACTGCACTGCTTGTCTTCGCGTTCATCATCGGCGGCGGAACGATTTTCCAGCTCGCAATCGGCAAAGGATTTCGCTTCCTGAAAGAGGCACGTGAGCAACAGGATGCGATGATGAAGCACTTCCGCAGTATGCTCGACGGTGCGAAGGAGCTGAAGCTCCATTTTCAACGCCGCTTCGCGTTTCTTACGCAGGTGTTTCGACCGAGCGCGGAAGCTTTTCGCCGTTCAAATCTCAACGGTAATCTCATCTACGCAGCGACCGGAAGTTTTGGTTACCAGCTTATCTTCTACACGCTTCTCGGATTGCTGATTTTCTTAATGCCGTCCCTCACCGGTGTTGACACGAAGACGCTCACCGGATTCACGCTGGCCCTGTTCTACATGCTGATTCCGTTGAGTGACATACTCGTGCTCTTTCCGTCACTTGCTCGCGCCAACATCGCAATGGACAAGATTAGTTCTCTCGGTCTGTCGCTTCCCGCGTTGGCGAGCGATGAGGATGCGATACCGCCGGCTACTGGCGTTGACCTCGACCAGCTCGAGCTCGTTGGTGTCACACATTCCTATCACCGCGACTCCGACAACAAGAGCTTCATATTAGGACCGATCGACTTCAAGATTCGCCAGGGCGAGTTGATCTTTTTGGTTGGCGGCAACGGCAGCGGCAAGACGACATTAGCGAAGCTTCTATGTGGACTCTATGCTCCCGAAAGTGGCGAGATTCACCTGAATAAACAACCTGTCACCGATGAAAACAGAGATTCGTACCGGCAGCTCTTTTCAGTTGTCTTTTCGGATTTTTATCTCTTCGAGACTCTGCTGGGCCTTACTGCTCAGGGGGTCGATGGCAAGGCTGAGGCTTACATCAGGCAACTTCAGTTGCATCACAAAGTGCAGGTCCATGACGGTGCGCTTTCGACGATCGAGCTCTCGCAGGGACAACGCAAACGTCTCGCGCTCCTCACGGCGTTTCTTGAAGATCGGCCTTTCTATATTTTCGATGAGTGGGCGGCCGATCAGGATCCATTCTTCCGAGACATCTTCTACTTGCAGTTGTTGCCGGAGCTGAAAGCGAAAGGCAAGACTGTTTTGGTAATCAGTCACGACGATCGGTACTACTCGCTTGGTGATCGAATCGTGAAGTTGGATTACGGCAAGATCGAGTTTGACAGTGTCGTGACCCACGCAGAAGTGCGAGAAATGAACGTTGCGGTCGCTTCAAGGTGAAGTGCCCGCGCAGCGGCGCAAAAATAAGCTCATTGTGGAATTTAAGATAGTTCAGAGTTCAAGCTTTAGCTTGCTTGCCGTGACAGCAACAAATCGCAAGCTAAAGCTTGAACTCTGAACTAAGCGAAATTCCGGTACATTCGTAAACGGACAGAATTTATGTGTGGCATCGTTGGATACATGGATTTGCGTGGTGACGGTCGAATCGACCGCCAGACACTCGTGCGTATGACCGATACGATCACGTATCGAGGACCGGATTCTTCAGGGTATTTTGTTGTAGACAACACGGGCCTGGGTTTTCGACGGCTGAGTATTATCGATTTAGTCAGCGGAGATCAGCCGATCTATAACGAAGACGGCTCTATCGTGGTGATATGCAATGGCGAGATCTACAACTACTTCGACTTAAAGCAGGAGCTCATACAACAAGGCCATACTTTCACTACCAAGTCAGACGTGGAAGTTCTGGTCCATTTGTACGAGGAAGAAGGTGAGGAGTTCGTCAAGCGCTTGAATGGACAATTCGCCTTTGCGCTTTTCGATAGAAACAAAAACACGCTTGTCCTCGCCAGAGATCACTTCGGCATTAACCCACTCTTTTACACAGTCGTAGATGGTCTGTTTATCTTCGCTTCGGAGATCAAGGCGATCCTCGCGCACCCGGCAGTTCCGCGCGAAGTCGATCTGACTGGTTTGGACCAGGTGTTCTCGTTTCCGGGCCTGGTTAGTCCGCGAACGATGGTGCGGGGAGTGAGTAGTCTGAAGAGTGGTCATCGTATAACGGTCAATCCCTCGCGTGTAGCAGTTGAAGAGTATTGGGATCTCGACTATCCAAAAGCAGACGAGTATGCGTATGACAAGCCGGAAAGTTACTACATCGACGAATTGGAACAGCTTCTGTTTCGATCTGTTAAGTTGCGTCTCCAGGCAGACGTGCCGGTCGGCTTTTATTTGAGTGGCGGCCTCGACTCTTCATTGATCGGCGCAGCTATTGCAAAAGTTTCCAACAATGGACGTTCCCGTTCATTCTCAATTGGATTTACTGATACAGACATTTGCGAGGCGAAATTTCAACACCAGATGGCCCGGCACGTGAACTCCGCTCATCATGAAATTATTTTTGATGAATCGGAAGTCATTCAAAGATTGTCGGACATGATTTTTCATTGCGAATGTCCGGTGAAGGAAACGTACAACACCTGCTCGATGGCACTTTCCGAAGCTGTTAGACGCGCCGGAATCAAAGTTGTGCTCACAGGCGAAGGAGCAGACGAGTGGTTTGCCGGTTACGTTGGTTATCGCTTCGATTCGATTCGGGCGCGCCAAAATAAGAAACCCGAGCAGGAATCAACTCGTGAAGCACAACTCCGAGAGCAGGTGTGGGGTGATAAGAATGTTATCTATGAAGTGAACTTGTCTGCATTACAACAACAAAACACGGAATTGTATTCAAGAGCAGTCAACGAATATTTTGCGGACTTTAATTGTCTGAATCATGAGATCGTAAACAAGGAACGACTGGTGGGTCGCCACATCGTACATCAGCGATCTTATCTCGATTTCAAACTTCGCCTGGCAGACCACTTGCTATCCGACCATGGTGATCGCATGGCGCTTGCCAACTCAGTCGAAGCACGATATCCATTTCTGGATGTCGATCTCGTAGATTTTGCAAGGAGGATTCCGCCCGAGCTTAAGTTGCGTGGCTTTACCGAAAAATATATCGTCAAACGGATTGCAGAGAAATTCATTCCTAAAAATGTTGTCGAGAGGGAAAAGTTTGGCTTCCGCGCGCCGGGCAGCCCGTTCCTCTTGAAACAAAACGTGGAGTGGATCAACGATCTGCTTTCATACGAGCGCATAAAACGGCAGGGTTACTTTAATCCGACGGTAGTGGAAGCTCTCAAGACCCGTTATTCAAGGCCCGGGTTCAAACTGAATTTTCCATTTGAGAGCGACTTCCTGAATGTAATCCTGACTCACGGGATCTTTCTTGATCTTTTCAAGATGCCCAATTTCGTTTAATTGCTTCCGGAGTTGAGCTCTTAGCCTGCGAAGCAGGCGTAAGCATAAAGCCTGGGCGCAAGCCCCAGGATCGCGAAGCAAAAACAGTTTTAGCCCGCGAAGCGGGCGGCAGCGCCGTCGCCCGCTTCGCGGGCTCGGTCCCTTTTTGTCAACATACCTGGGGCTTGCGCCCCAGGCTTTACGCTTTCGCCTGCTTCGCAGGTAGAAATCATTAGTATTGATTCATGTCGCGTGTCGCTACAAAGAATCCCTGGTTTTTCATGAACGGTCTCAATCCGCAGGCCCGGCTGTATCTCTTCTGCTTTCCATACGCAGGGGGCACCGCGCAGATGTTCATGAACTGGCAGGCTGCGTTTGGTCTACAGAGCGGAATACAAGTTTGTCCCGTTCAGTATCCGGGGCGAGGCAATCGTTTGCGCGAGCCGCTGCTGACTGACTGCCGTCTGATGGTCGAAGCATTTCTCCCACACATGCTTCCTTTGCTCGACAAGCCATTTGCTCTCTTTGGTCACAGTATGGGCGCCATCATTGCTTTTGAAGTAGCGCGGGCACTGCGGCGCCAATGCGGTCTCGAGCCTGTGCATTTGTTTGTCTCGGGTCGACGTGCGCCACAGGTACCTTCCAGAGAACCTCATACCTATAACCTGCCGGATGACGAGTTCACAGAGGAGCTTCGTCGCCTGAATGGTACGCCGCGACAGGTGCTCGAGAACGCGGAGCTGATGCAAGTGGTGATGAGGATCGTTCGCGGAGACTTCGCATTGACTCAGACTTACGTCTACACAAAGGAGCCGCTACTCACTTGCCCCGTTTCAGTCTTTGGTGGAGTAGATGACACTGACGTAACGCGCGAGGATCTTGCCGCCTGGTGTCAGCAAACGACAGGTGCCTGCTCGCTGAAAATGTTCGAAGGCGATCATTTCTTTATTCAAAGCACGGAAAATTCGTTACTCACGATCATCTCGGAAGAGCTTTCTCGCTTATGAATTGACATCCAGCCTGCTTTGGTGCTAAATTTTTAGCATCCCACCCGACGCAGTTATCGATGGCGAAACATTCCGAGATACATTTGTCGCGCCGCGAGCGCGAGATCATGGAGATTATTTACCAGCGCGGACAAGCCACTGCCGCTGAGGTGATGGAGCAGTTGCACGATCCGCCTGGTTACTCGGCTGTGCGCGCCCTCTTGCGAATCCTGGAAGAGAAGGGAGCGTTGCGCCACGAACAGCAGGGACCGCGATATGTTTTTCTCCCGACGGTGACTCACGAGAAAGCGCGGCGATCCGCGTTGAAACGGATGGTTGAAGTTTTTTTCAACGGCTCGACAGAGGCCACGGTAGCTACATTATTGGACATGACGCACGCTCGTCTGACACCTGACGAATGGGAGCGACTGGGCAAGTTGATCGAGCGATCAAGGAAGAAGGGTTAAGTATGAGCGCATTGCTTACCACTGAAGGGGTCTTGGCACTGCTGTTGATTGTTTCGTTGAAGGGAACAGTGGTGCTGCTCGCTGCGATGTCGCTCAACCGCTTTCTGCGAAAAGCTCCCGCCGGCGTTCGTCACGTAGTTTGGTGTACTGCGCTTTTCAGTTTGCTCTTGCTGCCATTATCCGCCAATGGGTTTCAGCAATTGCGCGTGCCTGTTTTGCCTTCCAGTCTTTTTGCTGCTGAGGTTGGTTCAGGCGAAGTTCGCGCTGGTTCGGCTACTGTGTTGTCTGCCGGCGAAGAGCTGCCGAAAAACGACCAAGCTGCGCTGCCTGATCTGAGAGGGCAACCTGAGTCGTCTTCCATTCCCTGGGCGAAGATCATGATTTTTATCTGGTTAACTGGAGCGCTGCTTGTGCTTTTGAGGCCGCTCATCGGAGTAATCCGCTTACGCAGGATTGTTAATGATGCAACCGAGCTACGCGGCGAGTCGTTGTCGAGGTTGGTCCATGATCTCTCGAAACAACTGAACATACCTGAACCGCCGCGGATTATGATTGGCCAGCAGGCAATAATGCCGATGACTCTGGGAGTGTTGTCGCCGATATTGCTCCTCCCAAAGGACGCGGAACATTGGACAACAGAACGATGCCGTGTAGTCGTATTACACGAGCTGCTACATGTGAAGCGAAGAGACGTCCTCACCAGGATGCTGGCGCAGATTACATGCGCGCTGCACTGGTTCAACCCACTCGCATGGTACGCATGGTTTCAACTGCGTAAGGAGCAGGAATGGGCCTGCGATGAGCAAGTACTCGCGACCGGGATCAATGCACCCGATTACGCTTCTCACCTTTTTGAAATCGCGCGATCGTTTCGATCTCCAGGCTGGTCGGCAGGCACAGCGACCGGCATCTCTTCAGGTGCGAAATTGGAAGATCGTCTGACCGCGATCTTGAAACCTCGAAGAGTCGGATATCGCGGTGCGAGCGTGATGGTTTTTTCGATCGCAGTGATGGCCGCAGTCGTGGTGCCGGTGTTCGCCAGTAGTCTCGTGCGCGCTGAAACGGATTCGAAGGTGGCTGCCACACCGCTTCTTAATCTTCAAACGGAAGAAAGCGCGCCACGCGTTGCCATCATGAGCCAATCGCCCAGCCCAACTCCACAGGGTAGCCCAACGGCCTCTCCCAATTCGTCGCCGGCGCCCAATACTCCGGAGCCTGAGAAAGAAATGATTAATCTTAGTTCCGCCGGCTTCTCCGGCGAAGATCAGAATCGTCTTATCAACAATGGTATTGGGCCCGCCTACATTCTCGAGCTAAAAAATGCGGGCTACTCGGATCTGACAGTGGCGCAGTTGATTGCATTCCGCTCGAATGATGTGCGTGCTGACTATATCGCATCGCTCAAGTCAGTCGGATACGGCGGCCTGTCTCAGAACGACCTGCTTGCATTGAAGACCAATGGTATTACGAAGGACGTGATCAAGTCGTTTCAGGCAGTGAACTATGCCGATTTCAAAGCAACAAACTACATTGCTTTCAGAAGCAACGGCGTCACTCCCGAGTACCTTAAATCAATGAAGGCGATCGGATACGATCAACTAACACCCAAACAGATCGTGGACATGTGGGTAGCGGGAGTTACCGCCGACTTCATCAAAAGCGCACGAAGCCGCGGCTATAGCAACCTATCCCCCGAACAATTGATCGAGCTGAAGCGACACGGCCATCCGTGAAGAATCGGGAGGGATGATGTGGTCCAAAGCTCGTAGCGCAGCAATGTTAAGTTTACTGACAATGGTGGTTCTAGGTATGAGTCAAGTGGTTACTGCAAACATGACCGGACAGTGGTCCATGCAAGGTCAACGCGACGGTCGCGTGCGGTTGAAATTGGAGCCCAATGGAAGCCGTGCCTGGGTCTCCACTCATCTCGCGTTGACACAGTTTCAGGGCCTCACTGCGGAACAACTTTTATCCACTACGTCTCCAGTTAACTTCCGGCTGGTGCGTGAAGCAGGAACGTTCACTTTCTCAGGCTCATTTCATGAACGCGCGGGAACGGGCCAGTGGAGGTTCAATGCGGATCCGGCTTTCGTCTCACTACTACGCCAGCATGGTTATGAGCAACCAACGAGCGAAGAGTTGTATGCGCTTGCAGTCGGCGATGTGCGCGGGAGCTACATTGCAGATCTGGAACGTGCTGGTTACCAAAAACTTCCAATCAGTCAGCTAGTGTCGCTCTACACCAACGACGTCAGCGCTGAATATATCAACAGTCTCCAGTCAGCCGGTTATTCCGCGATTTCTCCCAATGAGCTAGTCGCGCTTCGAAGTAACGACGTGAGCGTGCCTTATATCAAATCACTTGGTGACATGGGCTACAAAGGATTGACAACCGCGCAGCTCATTGCATTGCGGACGAACGGCGTGACCCGCGATTTTATTGAGCGATTACAGAAAGGCGGACAGAAGAACCTCAGTGTCGAACGTTTACTCAGCCTTCGCACTAATCCCGGCATTCCCGACTAAGCTATTTTTCACCTCAATACATCAACAACAACGGAGGACCTATGAGCAGAGAGGATGCAGAAGATACCACCATCTATAAAGTGGTTGTAAACCACGAAGAGCAATATTCCATCTGGCC
>DASUYO010000131.1:0-13252 GCA_036377375.1 Pyrinomonadaceae bacterium | reverse complement strand
CAGGTCAAAACAGATCGAGGTCGAGGCCAGCACCGCCTTCAAATCTGCCGGCCCAAATACTTCCTGTGCCCACTGCAACAGCGCCACCGTACTGCGCTGCTCGATGGCTACTCCCTTCGGCCGTCCCGTCGAACCCGAGGTATAGATCACATAACCCAGCGACTCGGGCTGGCTCAGTCGTTCGGGTCTCTCAGAACTCTCCTGCACCAACTGTTCTTTTTCCGCATCCAGCCACAATTGTTTACTGTTGCCCAGCACCGGCAGTCGCATCGCCAAATGCTGCTCGGTCAGCACCACTGCTGCCTGCGTGTCTTCCAGCATGAAGCGCAGCCGGCTTTCAGGATAACTCGGATCCAGCGGCACATAAGCGCCCCCCGCTTTCAAGATCCCCAGCAGGGCCACCACCAAATCCACCGAGCGCTCCAAACACACCGCCACCAGACTCTCGCACCCCACGCCTTCGCGTCGTAAGCGCCAGGCCAACTGGTTCGCGCGCCGCTCCACATCCGCATAGCTCAGTTGCTGCTTTTCATCGGCCACTGCGAGCGCCTGTGGTGTGCGCTCCACCTGCGCTTCGAACAACTCATGCAGACACTGTCCCTGCGGATACGTCACCGCAGTTTGGTTCCACTCCACCAACATCTGCTCACGCTCAAGGTCCGTTAGTAAGGGTAACTCCGAGATCTTTCGCGAAGGATCCTGGACGATCGCGTCGAGCAACACCTGAAAGTGAGCTTGCAACCTTTCGATTAGAGTTTCCTTGTAGAGTTGTTCGTTGTAACCAAAGCGACACTCAAGATGATCGGAGCATGAGACGACATCCAAAGTGATTTCGAAGTTGTTGATTCCGCCATCGATAGGAAAGTCCTCAATGTCCAACCCTGTGGCATGAAACCGTGCGTCTTTTGCATCCTTGAAATCGAACGTCACCTGGACCAACGGCGGTCTGCTTAAACTGCGTTCCACGTTCAGCTCATGAAGCAGCTTTTCGAAAGGCACGGAAGCATGTTTGCCGCTCTCCAGTACCAACACGGCTAATCGATGCAAGAGACGCGCGAATGAGTCTCGAGGTGAAAGATCGATCCTGAGCGGAAGCAGGTTAGACACTGGGCCAACCAGATTATGGAGTCGCTCCTGATCTCGGTTGGTTAGCTGAAGCCCGACTACGATCTCTTCCTGGCGGCTATAACGCGAAAGCAAGATCGTGAACGCCGCCAGCAACACAGTGCGCAGCGTCACCTCTTCGCGATCTGCAAGTGCTCGCAACTTCGGCGTCAGCGTTTGATCCACGACACTGGAAATGTTTGCTCCCGTCGCGGTTTGAACGGACGAGCTGGTTCGATCACCTGGAAGTTCAACAAATGGCGCTCCGGTTAAGCTTCTGCGCCAGTAGTCAATGGAGTTTGCGGCCGCTTGAGTCTGAAGCCAATTCAGTTGGTCGGCGGCAAAGTCGGCGTATTGAATCAACGTTGACGACAACTCGGCGGTCTCAAGCTCCCCGCGGGCAGCATAGACCTGCCATAACTCTCGCATGAGGATCTTGAGTGATTCTTCATCGGCGATGATACGATGGGCAGTCACGAGCAGAATGTGAAATTGCTCATTGACTCGCATCAAGGTGGCACGCACTAACGGCCCCAGTGACAGATCAAACTTGTGCCTGAGCCGCTCACGCGTGATGACTTGAACTTCTGATTCGAGCGTTCCACTGATGTCAACTAAATCCAGCGGAAAGCTTCCCGAGTCCGCAACGAGCTGAACTGGTTTGCTGTCAATGCCGGCGTAAAGCTGCGTTGTTGCAAACGTCGTCCGCAAAGATTCGTGCCGGTTAACCAACGATTGCAAACCGCGCTCGAGCACGTCTCGATTCAATGGACCAGACAAGCTCACTGCGCGCGCAACTGTTGCCGCTGTATCAGGATTGATTTGGGTCAAAAACCAAAGCCGTTCCTGAGCAGGAGAAAGATCTGTGGAAGTGACCGACGCACCGGATCTCGAAACTTCACCTGGAATGCGCGGCGGCATCTCCGAGACTGTTTCACGTATTTTGCTACTCGTTACCATTGCTCAGGATTAACTGGTGCGAAGCTTAGCTAATATCGTATTCAGGTCGCTCTGACTAAGCTTCGCTTTGGGAAAATCAGCTGGTGCGTAAACCGGGCCGGCGGTTTCACTCAATAAAGCTCGCAATTCTGCGACGCAGTTTTCAGCGAGCGATTCGATCGTCGTTCGCGCATGGATGTTTTCACTGTAAGTCCAATCGAAACGCAGCTCCGAGTTGGTCACGCTGCTGATGATATTCAGCAAGTAACCACGCTCGCCTTTGGGACTCTGGGCCTGCCCACTGCTGTGCTCAGTTGCTGCAAAGAGATCCGAAGAAGCCAGAGATCTATCCAACTGGCCCAGGTAATTGAACCTCACTTCCGCCTGCGGCGAACGTTCCAGCTGATCGACAACATCCGCACGGCCACTCAAGTAACGTAAAGCGCCATATCCGATTCCGCGATTCGGAATCGCTCGCAACTGCTCCTTCACCGCGCGCAGCACTTCCAGCGGCGTCGACGAGTTTCCGATGTCGAACAACACGGGGAAGATCGTGGTGAACCAGCCAACTGTACGCGCGACATCTGTACCTTCGATCAGGTGTTCACGGCCATGACCTTCGAGGTCGATAAGAAAAGATGGACTTCCCATCCACCTGGTAAAAGTCCTGGTTATCGCCGCCAGCAACACTTCATTGATTTGCGTCCGATGTTTTGTCGGCAAATCCTGTAGTACCGCACGCGTTTCAGCCGCCGTTAACGAAGTTGATACCGTACGCCTTGATGCCACGCTGTTCAGTCCGTGTCGATCGACTGGCAAGGTGACACAAGGCTTTGCAAGATTGGATGTCCAGTAATTGATCTCTTCTTCAATTACGTTTGATTTGGCAAACTGTACCAACTGCTCGGCCCATGCTTTGAAAGAAGTGGTCTTCGCGGGCAAAGAAATTTCTTCAGCATTGCTGAGCTGACGATATGCCGTTTCCAGGTCTTCGACCAGCACACTCCAGGAGACTGCATCGATAGCGAGGTGATGCACCACAATCAGCAGATAGCTGTCAGTTTTATCAGCACCGTCAAAGAGCGCGATGCGAAGGATTGGACCAACCTGTAAATTCAGGCTTGCATGCAGCCGGTTTGCTTCCAATCGCAGCCGTTCCGTAACTTCTGATTCATCGCAGTCAGAAATATCAATACATTCAAACGGCAAGTCCGATTCAGGCGCGCTATTGAATTGTTTCCAGGTTTCTCCCGACGGTTCGAAGCGAAGCCTCAATGCATCGTGGTGACGCAGCAGAGATGCAATTGCGTCCTTTAAATACGTGGAATCAATGGGGCGCCCCAGTTTGAGAAGTTTCGCCTGGTTGTAATGATGGGGTTCTGGCAGCGCGAGTTTGAAGAAGCGCGCTTGCACAGGCGTAAGAGGAACCTCCCCCGTAACAATTCCCTGCTCTGCTCGAGGCCTGAGACCGTTCTGCGCCACGGCAGCCAACGCCGCGATAGTCTGATACTGAAATATCTGCCTGGTTACCAGGTTCATACCTGCTTGATTCGCTCTGGCGATAATCTGAATACCCAAAATGGAATCACCGCCAAGCTCAAAAAAGTTGTCGTTAATTCCAGGCTCCGGGATTCCTAAAACACTGGCCCAAATGCGGCTCAGCTCCTGTTCGATAGGATTTCGCGGCGCAACGTGCTGTTTCTCAACTGCTTCGGGAGCAGGAAGCGCCTGACGATCGAGTTTGCCGTTCCGAGTGAGTGGGAACGCTTTGAGAAAAACAAACGTCCACGGCACCATGTAATCCGGAAGTTGCTCTTCGAGAAAGGTTCGCAGATCCTTAGCGGTCAGGTTTGCAGATTCCTTTGTCACCACGTAAGCGACGAGTCGCTTCTCGCCGGGACGATCTTCCCTGGCCAGGACCACACTTTGACTTACATTCGCATGTCTATTTAGCGCAAACTGAATCTCCTCGAGTTCAATGCGATAGCCACGCACTTTCACCTGGTGGTCCACACGACCGAGCAATTCAATTCGCCCGTCGCTCAAATAACAAGCCAAATCACCCGTGCGGTACAGACGGCAACCTCCGGAGTCGCCGAATTGATCAGGCACAAATCTTTCAGCCGTCAAGTCAGGTCGGTTCACATAACCTCGAGCGACCTGATTGCCGCCGACAAACAGCTCGCCTGCAACGCCGATCGATACCGGGCGCAAGCTTTGGTCCAAAATGTAAACAGTATTGTTGGACAACGGTGTGCCGATCGCGATCACCTGTGAGCGCTCAAGATCGATTTGCTGAGCGCTGCAACCGACCGTAGTTTCTGTCGGACCATAATGATTCCAGATCGCAACCTCATGTGATAACTGTCGAATCTTTTCCAGGAGTTTTACAGAAGGAGCTTCGCCGCCGAGTATCAAGTGTCGCCGAGGCAAGATATCAACAGCGTGTGTCGATGCGAGCAACGCACTCAGATGTATTGGCACTATCTTCAGGCAATCGACGGGAGTGCGGCTGAAGTAGTCTGCCAATATCTCCGGATTTGCGGCGTGATCTTC
Organism: Pyrinomonadaceae bacterium; assembly: GCA_036377375.1. Taxonomy (GTDB): domain Bacteria; phylum Acidobacteriota; class Blastocatellia; order Pyrinomonadales; family Pyrinomonadaceae; genus PSRF01. The sequence goes on along the minus strand of DASUYO010000131.1, from coordinate 8,653 downwards.
AGGGATCAGGTGGAGAGTGCCCCCAGTCAACAAAGAGGGGAAAAGCATCGTGTGGGCCAGGTCTGCGACTAAACTCGAAACGACTGCAAAGCTTCGACAGAACGACAGTCCAATCTTATCGTCAATCGCATAAACATAGTTGCACAGTTGACGGTGCTCGACGCCGACACCCTTGGGTTTGCCAGTAGAGCCGGACGTGAAGATGACATAAGCAAGATTCGCTGGTGTCGCTTCGTTAGGACAGTTGTGTATTTTCTCTTTTGCTAATTCATCGCTGACGTCGTCCAGACGCAAGATGCGGCAATTGGGAAGCGTCTCCGTCTGCGTTCGTTCGGTGAGCAGCAAGGTCGCTCCGGCTTCGCTAAGCATCGTCTCTAAACGGGCGACCGGCGTGTTTACATCGAGAGGCACATAAACTCCGCCGGCCTTGAGTATTGCCAACATGGCGACGACAAAATCTATCGATCGCTCAAGACATAACCCAACCGGAATCTCTGGTCCAACACCCAACTTCTGTAAGTAGCGAGCAAGCTGATTTGCACGTTGATTCAGCTCGGCGTAAGTAATCTGAATTGAGCCACAAACAACGGCTGGAATGTTCGATGTCTTCTGCGCCTGAGCTTCAAACAGCTTGTGAATGCAATTCTCCGGAAAGTTCCGAGTGGTCTGATTGAAGTCCTTGACGATGCGAGATCGTTCCGCGCTGTTAAGACTCTCTAAGTCGATGATTGCCTTTCCGGGTTCACGACTTGCGTCTGCGATCAACGTCGTCAACTCTGATCCGAGCCGGCGAATGTCTTCACGCTGATATCGGTTTGCGTCGTAGTGAAGCTCCAGGTAAGGATTCGCTTCATCAGGTACAGCGACCAATTTTAATTGAAAACGGTCGTCTGTTACGCTGCGGTCGTAAATCGAGAACGTCACATCGTCAGCAGAAAAAATGCTTGCGCCAGTTCGCTCTTCAAAACAGATGGGATCATCTGTAGTCTCAGGCCAGGCGAAATATTCCTGCCATTGACTCGCTTCTTCCTCGATCTGCGCCAGTCTTTGCAAAAGCTGATCGATTGTTAGTTGCTCGTCGAAGTCAACGGTGAGAGGTAGGTAACGATTGTACAGACCCACCGAGTTCAGCAGTTCCGGATATTTTCTGTCGTCAAATGCTTTTGCGATCGTTATCTCGGGAGATCCGGTAAGTCGTTGAATAAGTACCTGCCAGGCGGCCAACGCAAGGCGCGAATTGCGCTCGTCGGGAGAGAATTCCAAGCGTATCAGCTCGGGTTGAAACTGCGTTTCTTCTGCAATGGGATTCGCGAACGATATCTTTAAACCAGTTCGCGGCGTCTGCGAGTCCCAGTACTGTTTGCCCCTTGTTGCTGCTTCGCCCTCCAACAATTCATGATGCCACTCCGCGAAATCCGCATACTGCATCGCCTCCGTCGTGCAATCATTAGATCCGTAGCAGATGGCAATCTGACTGACGATGATTTCAAGTGAACGCAAGTCAGTACACACCGCCGGTGCTTTGAGCAACATCACCGTTTCATCGGGTGCGAGTCGCAATAGATCGCAGCGAAACAGAGGTAGGCGATCGTAGGCAAACCTCAGCTCAGCGCTGAAGCGGTTTCGAACTAACTCATCCTGCTTCTCCGGACTTACAGTCGATAGATCGGTCCATTCAACTATACTCGGTGATTCGTCATGTATGACTTGCGCGGGCACTGTCATTCCTGGTAACAGCCGAAATGTTGTTCGCAGAATTTCGTGCTGCTCCACCACTCTGTAGATTGCGCTCTCAAGCCGATCACGATCGAGCGGACCTGTGATTCTCACCGCACAACGCGACCAGAACGCCGAAGAACGCGTGCGTTGCTGAACCAGCCACAGGTGTTTCTGTTGCGGCGATAGTCGATAGGCTTGAATAGTTTCTTCCGACACTAATTTCACGATCTCGGACGTTCAGTTTTCCATCACACGTGCCTTTGACTCATAACTTGGAACAAAGCGCCAAAGGCGCGGAATATGAAAGCCAGGGGCAAGCGCGAAGCGAAGCGTAGCGCGTCGCCCCTGGGTGATAGACCGCACCCGGCCCAGGCCTGAAGGGCCGAAATAGTATCTACGCCCTTTCAGGGCTAAGGTCATTTTTTTATTCCGTAACCAGGGGCGACGCGCTTCGCGCTTGCCCCTGGCTTTCATATTCCGCGCCCTTGGCGCTAGGTTCGTACACTTGCGACTTTTAAGGCAAAGCCATCAGACGCCCCATGCCGACGACGATCTGTCGCGGACCCCGATACGGTTTTCGACCATGGGCTGTAAGCATATTGTCAAGGATTAAGACGTCGCCGCGTCGCCACGGAAAAGTTAACATTTCCTTATCATAGGCAGCCCGAATGTGATTAAGCGCGACCTCGTCGATCTCGGTGCCGTCACCGAAAAAAGTATTGCGCGGCTCATTTCCTCCCGCCTCCGATTGCAGCGAACTGCGAACATCAGCGCTGAGATTTGAGACGTGGAACAGGTGCGCCTGGTTGAACCAAACCATCTCCCCGGTCGCTGGATGTTTTGCGACCGCCTGACAGACCTGCGATGTGCGCAACCCCTTTTCGCCTTTCCACTGCACCTCCATCCCCGCTCCACGACAATATGCCTCAACCTCGGCGCGGCTGTCCGTCTGGAACACTTCACGCCAGGGAAGATCGAGCTCGTCGTCGTAGTTCCTCACATACATCACCTGTTTGCGACTGAATTCTTCCCTCACCGCGGGATCGATTTGCTCAAAAACTTTTCGGCTATCAGCGATAGGCGTCTCGCCTCCTTCGGGCGATGGCTCAACACAAAAGAATCCGATAATCATCGGCCACTGCCGCGAGTAGGACATCTCGTTATGAAGAGGAATAGTTTGATGAGCGGGATAAGCCGTGGACGTATAAATCTTCCCGCTCACTTGAGAGCGTGGTGTTGAACGGTAAGAGTAATCGAGCAATTCGCCCGAAAGATGCGTAAGCAACTGCTCAAAATCGGGAATAGTCAGCAGACTAAAATCGCGAAATAAGAGCGCCCCGGCCGTTTGCAGTTTATCGAGCACGGCCTCGCGGTTCGCCTGAATCCATTGCGGTAGACTCAATCCGTCAACCGCCGGCCGAACCTGCACTACATCACGGACAAGAGGAGTCTCTGCCACCAACTGCGCGGACGACAAGCCAATCGGCTTACGGCGAGCGTTTTTGAGTTGTCCTATACCCGTTTTCATTTCAATTAATGGTCGAGACTAACGACTTACGTCTCGCTGATTGCAACTTCTGACGCAGAGAGTTTTGATGCTCTTGATCTCTTGATGTTTGGAGCATGCTGCGCAACTCACTGCAATGAATGTCCGGCTGCCTTGCGATCGTAGCCAGCAGCAGTAAAAACTGTTCAGTCATGTGAGCGACAGTTTGCGAATCGAGAATGTCGGTGTTGTAAGTAAAGATGGCTTTCAGCACCGACGAACTTTCCCAAACTGTCAATTGCAAATCGTGCCTCGTAATCTCGCTTTCGATTGGATACGGCTCAAAGGTTAATCCCGTGAAATCCCTTCGCTCGCGTGCTCCGGTTTGAAGCACAAACCAAACCTGAAACAGCGGGTTGTGATCGAGTCTGCGTTGGGGCTGTAATTTTTCCACTAACTTTGCGAACGGAAGATGCTCGTGCGTTAGAGCACCGATTGTTGTCTCAGCAACACGATGCATTAATTGCCCGAAACTGGGATCGCCGGAAAAACTCGTTCGCAGGGCAAGCGTGTTGACGAAATAACCGATCAGATTCTCGGTCTCCGGTCGACGACCGGCGCTGGGAAAGCCAACCACGATGTCGTCATGTTTTGAGTACGTCCAGAGCAACGTTTGAAATGCTCCCAGCAAAGTCATGAATAACGTTACTCGTTCGGACTTTGCCAGATTTTTTAATGCCGTCGTCAGGTCGGCTGGGATTTCGAACAGGTATCTGCTGCCCTGAAAGCTACGCGTTGCCGGGCGCTCGCGGTGAGTCGGCAAATCAGTGATTACAGGAGCACCGGCCAACTGCTGCTGCCAATAGTCCAGCGATTGGTTCAACCGTTCACCATGAAGTGACTTTCGTTGCCAATCGGCGAAATCGGCATATTCAATTTCCGGCGGTTTGGCGGACAGATCATCTCCCGCGAGAATACTGTTGTAGCCTGACACGAGCTCATCCAAAAATATATCCATGGACCAACCGTCGCTGATAATGTGATGCATGGTTAGTACCAGAATGTGGTCGTCTTCGGCCAAACGGAACAGCTTCGCTCGTAGCAATGGACCAGTTGCGAGATTAAATGGACGCCGGCATTCTCGCGCGACCTCTGACTTACCTAAGTCATTTAAATCCTCGACAATCAATTCAACTTTGCAATCCGAATGAACTACTGAAACCGGTTTGCCGGCTTCACTCGGAAAAGTGGTTCGCAGTGTTTCATGTCTTAAGACGATATTGTCGATACTCGATTGCAAAGCTTCGATAGCGAGAGTTCCTTTCAGACGCCGAGCCCGCGAGATGTTGTACGCTCCTGTCTCAGGAGTGATCTGCTCGATGGCCCAAAGACTTTCCTGAGCAAAGGTCAGCGGCAGCTCGCTATTGCGTGGAACACGAACGACTGGCATTTCGTGTGGTCCGCTTCGCGCTCGCAAACTGGTAATTCTCTCCGCGAGCTCACTTACTTTGGAATGCTCGAACAGAATGCGCAGCGGAAGTTCAACACCAAACAATTCGTTGAGGCGAGCGGTGAGACGTGGAATTAATAACGAATGGCCACCCAGCTCGAAAAAGTCATCGTCAATACCAACCTTCTCGACCTTTAGTACTTCAGCCATCACTTCGGCGACGACTTCATCTGTCAGAGTTCGTGGAGCGACGTAGTCCGCACCTACTGAAACGGGCTGGGGTAAACTCAGACGATCGACTTTTCCACTTGCTGTCCGCGGAAACTCGTCGAGCATCACAATCGCTGCCGGGATCATGAATTCGGGCAATTTGTTTCGGAGATAAGTGCGAATTTCGCGATTCAATACCGGCTTACTACCGGTGCGTACATACGCTACCAACTGCTGCTCGCCTGAATCATCGGCTCGCGCGAGAACAATGCTCTCGCGTATGGCCGGGTGAGTGAGCAACGCACTTTCGATTTCGCCGAGCTCGATTCTCGAGCCGCGAATTTTTACCTGGTGATCGGTTCGGCCTTTATATTCGACGGCTCCGTTTTTAAGAAATCGACCCAAATCTCCGGTCTTGTACAAACGCGCGCCAGGTTCGTCAGCGAATGGATGCGGAACAAATTTCTCCGCAGTCAGTTCCGGCCGATCAAAATAGCCCCGCGCCAATCCGCTGCCGCCCACATATATCTCTCCGACTACTCCGATGGGCACGGGTTGTAGGTTGCGATCCAGGATGTAGATCTGCGTGTTCGCTATCGGCCGGCCGAGTGGGATGCTATCCAACTCTTCATCGCTGCTGACATCGTAATAACTAACATCCGCCGCAACTTCTGACGACCCATATAGATTGAGCAGTGCCGCGTGCGGCAACTGCTCGTGAAAACGATTCGCCAACTCGGACGGCAATGCCTCGCCGCTGCATGTCCATGATCTCAACTGCGACAAGCGCTGCCTGATTCCATCGCCTGTCTCCAACATCGGACGCAGCAACGACGGCACAAGAACGAGCCGAGTTATATTCGCGTCACTTAGCGCGTCGATAAAACGATTCACATCCTTAACTACGTCGTCCGGCAGGATCACCAACGGCACACCGTGCATCAGCGGCCCGAAGATCTCCCAGATCGAATCGACAAAGCTCAGCGAAGTCTTTTGACTGCACACCTCTCCCGCAGCGAAAGGATAACGACGGTACATCCATTCCAAACGATTGACTGTCGCGCCGTGTAATCCGACAACTCCTTTTGGTTTACCAGTCGAACCAGACGTGTAGATGACGTAAGCGGCATTTACTGCGGTCACTTCTACTGGAGGATTTGTCGCGCTCTCGCGTTCGATCTTGCTCCAATCGCTATCGAGCAATACCAACGATGAATCCGTGGCCGGTAAGACGCTCCGCCATTTTTCGTGCGTCAGCAGCACTCGTGCCCTCGAATCCTGCAAAACATAACGGACGCGTTCGGTCGGGTACGCGACGTCCAGTGGCACATACGCACCTCCTGCTTTCAACACGCCCAATAAACCAACGATCATGTCTGCCGAACGCTCAACAAACACCGCCACAGTTACTTCCGGCCCGACGCCATTTTTCTTCAGATAATGGGCCAGCTTATTGGCGCGCGCATTCAATTCGGCAAACGTGAATCGTTTACTGCCGTCGATTACCGCGACTGCGTTTGGACTTCGTTCAGCCTGCCGTTCAAACCTTTCTTGTAGTCCTTCGTATTCTCCAAAATCCTGACGCGTGTCGTTCCATGTGATGAGCAGTTGGCGGCGCTCGGCCTCAGTCATCATTTCCAAGTCACCGATACTGACGCCGGGGTTCGAAACGATGCTTTGCAACAGCATTCCAAATCGAGCCAACAGCGACTGAATTGTCTCTTCATCAAAAAGATCGGTGCTGTATTCCATTTGGAACTTCAAGAGACCGTCTCTCTCGTAAGCTCCCAGCGACAGGTCCACTTTTGCGGTGTCGTTTTCAACTGCTTCCGTCGTAAACGTCAGTCCATTTAACGATGCTGAATTGCGTGGGCCGTGTTGAAATTGAAACATGACCTGGAAGAACGGAATTCGATTCGAACGCTCAGGTCTCAGTTCCTCTACTAGTTTCTCAAATGGCAAATCCTGATGTTCGAATCCTTCGAGTGCTGTTTGCTTCACACGCGCCAGCAATGTTTCAAAGCTTGGGTTTCTTTCAAGACGTATGCGGATGGGCAGCGTGTTGATAAAGAACCCGATGAGCCCTTCTATCTCTGCTCGATTGCGACCGGCAATCGGCGTGCCCACCACGATGTCGTCTGCACCGGAGTGGCGATGCAGCAGTATGCTAAACGCACCGAGCAGCGTCATGAACAGAGTCGTGCCGGCGCGACGACTTAACTCTCGCAGTTCTTCGGTCAGGGATTGAGAAATGCTGAACTTGCAACTTGCTCCGCGTTCGGTTGGCGCCGGTCGCGAACGGTCGGTCGGGAGATCCAAAACTGCAGGCGCATCGGTAAGCTGGGTTTTCCAATATCGCAGTTGTTCTTCTAAAACATCACCCTGCAACCAATCGCGCTGCCACTCCGCATAGTCGCCGTATTGAAGCTTCAACGAAGGAAGCGGCGAGTTGCGGTTTTGTGAGAACGCTTCATACAGCGCGGTCAGCTCCTGAAAGAGTATGCCTGCCGACCAGGCATCGCTGACAATATGGTGCATTGTCAGGAGCAGCAGGTGTTCATCTGATCGCAACCGCAAGACACTCGCGCGCACAACTGGACCATGAGTCAGGTCAAACGGAAGTGCCGCTTCCTGTCTTGCGAGTTCGTGCGCTCTGATCGAACGTTCATCCGCTGAAACATTGCTGAGGTCGATAACTGCAAGTTGAAGTAATGAATGTTCCGTGACGATCTGAGTGAGGTTACCGTCAACCAATGAGAAGGTTGTGCGCAACGACTCATGGCGCCTGATAATTTCGTTGAGGCTTTGCTCCAGAATCTTCAGGTCCAGGTTGCCGCGGAGGCGAATTGCTCGAGGAACGTTGTAGGCAGTGCTTTCCGGTTCAAGCTGCTGAATAAACCACAAGCGCTCCTGAGCGAAAGACGCGCGTGCTGATTCGCCCGGCGTTCTCTTTGAGAGTTGCGGCTCACACGTGTTTTGGCTCTTATCAGCACTAAGCCGCCGCTCGAGCAAGGCGCGCTTGGCCGGTGAAAGAGCGGCGAATCTTTTGGTTAAGTCTTCCATTCCTGACAGCAGGCAGTCTACCAGATACAAAAGCCCGGGCTTCAAAGGTTAGAAACGAATAATAAAGCCTATTTCTTACAATAATTAGAACAGATCAGCGCGTTTTGCCGCACTGCCGGGGAGAGGTGGGCGAACAATCCTCATGCGGAACTATTCTCTATCTAGATAATCCTGAAAATCCTGTAAATCGTGTCAAAACTTACACAAGATTACGGCTTCGCACAAAAGTCGCCAGTGCCAGCGCCAAAGGCGCGCAATATGAAAAGCCAGGGGCAAGCGCGAAGCGCAGCGGAACGCGTCGCCCCTGGTTAGCAGGAATAATTTGAAAAGAGCACTGAAGGTGCGAAATATCAACCGTAATTATTGCGCTCTTTCAGAGCTTCAACGGTCATTGCGCTCTTACCAGGGACGACGCGCCTCACGTTGTTCGGCGCTTGCCCCTGGCTTTCATATTCCGCGCCTTGGCATTAGCGACTCTTGTGTAAGGCTCAAGATTATAGGATTTTCACGGCTTCAAGATAGAACACCAGTCTTAGACGCGATTGCCTTCCTCCTTTTCACGGAGCAGGCGTTCGGCCTCCTCGTCTGACAGCGATTCCAGACTATCCAGCACCGCCCGCAAATCAGCGCGCTCCGCGTGCGCTGCATCTTCAATTGCAAGGGCAAGTGTAGCAACTGTCGGTGCGTCGAAGATAGTTCGTAACGGTACATTCGTATCGAAAACT